>NZ_RAWQ01000108.1:0-33624 GCF_003668965.1 Corallococcus sp. AB030 | reverse complement strand
GGGGAGCTGGGGCGGGGGGCGTCCACGCTCACGCAGCAACTGGCCAAGAACCTCTGGCTGTCCTCGGACCGCAGCCTGGTGCGCAAGCTGAAGGAGCTGGTGCTCGCGCACCGGTTGGAGGCGGCGCTGACGAAGCAGCGCATCCTGACGCTGTACCTCAACGTGGTGGAGTGGGGGAACGGCGTGTATGGGATTGAGGCGGGGGCGCGGGAGCACTTCGGCGTGTCCGCGTCCCAACTCTCCGTGGCGCAGGGAGCGGTGCTGGCCGCGATGCTGCCGTCCCCGCGCAAGCGCTCGCCGTCCAGTGGTTCCCGAGCGCTGTGGAAGCACGCGCACCACGTGGTGGACGCGCTGAAGACCTACAAGCGCATCAGCGCGGCGCAGGCGGAGAGCGCGCACGCGGAGGTGGACCAGTTGCTCGGCCGGGCTCCCGCGGACAGCGGCGGGGACGACGCGGAGGACGACGGTTCCTGAGGAGGGACCGTCGCCGCGGTACTACAGCCGGGCCCCTCCATGGGAGGGCCGCCCCATGGGGGCCCGGCTCCGGCCCTGATTTCCCCGTCAAGGACGTCCTCCTGTAGTGCGTGGGAGCGGCCGGATTGGATCCATTCCCCGTGCACTTCCACCCGGGGGCGGTGCACTTCCTCACGGCCCGTCCCTCCAGGAGGGCCTTGTCTCCTCGGGCGGCTTTGGCTGGCGGGGGTGCGCCATGGGACGTAGTTTGAACGCAAACACCATGGCCGACCCCCACCAGGACCCCGCAGGCGACCCGCGCGAGCGGGTGCTGGCGCTGCTCAAGCACCACGGCTGGAACGCGACGTCCTTCCAGGTGCTGCAGCCGGGCTTCCAGTACTGGTTCTCTCCGGAGGGGGACGGGTGCATCGCCTACGTGGACACGGGCGGCGCGTGGGTGGCGGGAGGCGGTCCCATCGCCTCGCATGAGCGCGTGCACGACGTGGTGGAGGCCTTCCACCAGGCGGCCCGGAGCGCGGGCAAGCGCGTGAGCTTCTTCGCCACGGAGTCGCGCTTCTCCCGGCTCGTCCCGTTCGAGGAGCTGCCCATTGGCGAGCAGCCGGTGTGGGACCCGACGAAATGGGAATCAGTGGTGAAGGGCAGCCGCAGCCTGCGCGAACAGCTCCGCCGCGCGCGCTCCCACGGCGTGCGCGTGCGCGAGGTGCCCGCGGAGGTGATGGAGACGGAAGGCCACCCGCTGCGAGCGGCGGTGGAGGTGCTGGCCGAGCACTGGCTCGCGTCGCGCCGCATGGCGACCATGGGTTTCCTGGTGGGACTGGCCCCTGGTGCCTTCGCCCGGGAGCGCCGCGCCTTCGTGGCGGAGGTCGAGGGCCGCGTGGTGGGCTTCCTGTCGGTGACGCCCGTGTACGCGCGCGACGGCTGGTTCCTCCAGGACCTGCTGCGCGAGCCCACCGCGCCCAACGGCACGGCGGAGACGCTGGTGGACGCCGCGATGCGCGCCGCCGCGTTGAACGGGCGCCAGTACGTGACATTGGGCCTGGCGCCGCTCGCGGGGCCGGTGCGGCCGTGGCTGCGGTTCGCGCGCAGCGCCGGGCGCCCGCTGTTCGACTTCGAGGGCCTGCGTTCCTTCAAGGCGAAGTTCCGCCCCGACGCGTGGGTGACGCTCTATCTGTCCCACCCGAAGGACGAGCCAGCGCCGTGGGCCATCTACGACGCGCTCCGGGCCTTCGCGCGGGGAAGCCTGGTGAAGTTCGGGCTCGTCACGCTGCTGCGCCGGCCGCGCTTCTTCGTGCGTGCGTTGACGGCGCTGCTGGTGCCGTGGACGGTGCTGCTCGCGCTGCCCATGAGCGCGCACTGGTTCCCCTCGCCGTGGGTGCAGCACGGCTGGGTGGTGTTCGACGTGGGGCTCATCGCGGGCCTGCTGCTGCTCCTGCGCCGCTGGCGCGACGGGCTGGCGACGCTGCTGGGGCGGCTCACCACCGCGGATGCCTGTCTGACATTGGTGCAGGCGTTGGCTTTCAACGCCGCCCGGGCGCGAGGTCCGTGGGACTGGAGCATCATCATCGCGTCGGTGCTCGCCCCCGCGACGGCGTCCGCCATGTTGCTGCGCTCACGCGACCTGCGCGTCCCGGAGCCTTGAACTCGTGGGTCGGGCCGTCGCGAGCCTCGCGTGAGCCTCGGTCCGGGAGCTCCGTGCAGCATACGGCCCGGCCTCCTGGCTCCAACAGGACGGAGGGGGTTGGCCCCCAGCTCAAGACGTCCCGGTGCGGCTGGGGTGACGGAGGGGGGACGCGGTCCGAGACAGGGGGTGGCGTAGAATGGACGGAGTCCCAGTCATCCCCGTCCCCTCCGGAGATTGGATCCTCGCCACCATGCCCTTGGTTCCCAAGTCCGCCAATCCATCCTCCACGCCGCGTCCGGAAGGAGTTCGTTCCCCCGCGACCTCTCCGAGGACGCCTCCCCCCCTCTCAATCGTCGCCAGCCAGGGCATGAGCCCCGAGTCGGTGAACCCGCCGGCCAGCGCTCGCGACACCTCCCGCCCGGACGACGGGCCCCGTTCGCCCCGGGCCAGCACCCCGTCCGCCGTCCAATCCCACCAGGGCGTCAGCACCTTCACCAGTCCGGCGCCCGTCGCCACGCTGGCCGCGAGCAGCAACGGCGTCCGGTATGAGCAGGGCCGCTGCCCTGCGCTGGCCCCGGCGGATCCGAGACGTCAGACGGCCCTCAATCTGGACGACGCCGCCTGCCTCACCCACGGCATCTCCCCGGAGCACGTGCAGACCGCCCTCCTGCAGGGCCAGCTCAACTCCGCCTACACCCGGCTGGGCAAGGACGGCATCTACTCGCGGACCGCGGACAAGAACGGCGGCGGAGCGCTGGCCGTCTACACGCGCGCGGTGGGAATCGAGCAGACCTCCTGGAAGGCCCAGGGCAGCGGCGTGGGAAGCAATGACAGCAAGGTGCAGATGATTCTCAGCACCGCCGTGCTGGAGAACCCCGCCCACGGCTGGCGGGCGTCCTCCACGGACAACATGGGCAAGGTCCCGGGCTCGACCGTCGTGCATCAACGGGGCCTCCCCAGTAACGATCCCCTCGGCCGCGCTCCCCTCTGGCGCTGCCAGACCGAGTCGGCCCGCAACAGCGCCTTCAATGCGACCGTGAGCGGCAGGAGCCCCCAGGCGAACAACGAGCAACTGCACTGGCAGAGCGTCCCCCTCGAGGGAAACCTCAAGGGGATGGTGGTCACGTCCAGGTCCAGCTTCGACATGCTGATGGCGCTCCCCGGCGCTCAGTTGGACGAGGGGGCGCCGGGCAGGGGCACCGTCCGGTTCGGGGAGCAGGACATCCCCGTCCTCCTCACGGACGGCAAGAACCCGTTGCTGGCCGTGCTGAAGAGGGCTGGCATCGCGGACTCCGACGGAAGGGTCCGCTGACGCAGGCTCGGGACGCGCACGGGCGGAAAAATGAAGCCCGTGCGTGTCTTTCCTTGTCTCGGTGGGTGGAGCGTGACGTCTGACGTTCCAATCCCAGACACTCGCCCTCCCCCTGGACCGAGGGACCGTTGAACAGTTCTCACGGGTTGCGTGAAATGCCCGGACCGGCCTCGGACCCGGGCGGATGTCCCGCCGCGGCTCCAGAGAACGGGTAGGAGGCGTTCATGCGGCTGCCCTCGGGCGTCGTCACGATGCTCGCCGTGGTGCTCAACTCCGGCGTGGGACTGGCAGCACCTCCCCCTTCACAATCCGCGAACGCGACACCGCCGCAGCTGCCGCCGGGCGTCTCCGCGACGCTGTGGCGGCTGTCGGTCCCCAAGGGCATGGAGCCCACGCCGGAGCGGGTGGCGCTGGGCGAGAAGCTCTTCCGGGAAAAGCGCCTGTCGGTGGACAACACCGTGGCCTGCATGACGTGCCACGAGCCGGAGCTGGGCTTCACCGACGGCAAGCCGCTGTCAGAAGGCGTCAAGCAGCAGAAGGTGGCGCGCAACAGCCCCACCGTCCTCAACGCCCTCTTCAACGCCACCCAGTTCTGGGACGGCCGCGCGGCCACGCTGGAGGACCAGGCGAAGCTGCCCATCCTCAACCCGCGTGAGATGGGCATGCCGGACCCGGACACCGTCGTGAAGAAGGTGCGCGGCATCCCCGAGTACGTCACCGACTTCCAGAAGGTGTTCGGCCGCGAGCCCAACTTCGACGACCTGGCCGTCGCCATCGCCGCGTTCGAACGGATGCAGTTCTCCGGCGACGCGCGCTTCGACAAGTTCATCACGGGCGACAGCAAGGCGCTCACCGCGTCGGAGAAGAACGGCTGGGCGCTCTTCAACGGCAAGGCGCGCTGCAATTCCTGCCACGCGGGCAACGCCGTGTCCCCGCTGTTCAGCGACCAGAAGTTCCACAACATCGGCGTCGCCGCGCACAAGCAGGACTTCGTCACCCTGGCGCGCAAGGGCGTGCAGGTGGTGCGCACCGGAGACGAGAAGCAGATCGACGAGCTGGCGCTCAACTCGGAGTTCTCCGAGCTGGGCCGCTTCCTTGTCACCAAGCAGGAGAACGACGTGGGCTCGTTCAAGACGCCCATCCTGCGCAACGTGGGCATCACCGGCCCGTACATGCATGACGGGTCGCTCACCACGCTGTGGGACGTGATGGACCACTACAACAAGGGCGGCGTGGCCAATCCCTACCTCGACGGGGGGATGCAGCGGCTGGGACTCACGGAGCCGGAAATCGACGACCTGGTGGCGTTCCTCTTCACCCTCACGGACACGAAGTTCGACAAGCTCAACAAGGAGCAGCTGGCGAAGCAGCGCGCCCGGAAGAACACCCGGCCGGAGCGGGACAACGCCATCGCCCTGGGCAAGAAGGGCAACCTGGGCGACCTGGCTCCGAACCCGGACCTGAACGTGAAGAACCCGGCGGACCTGGGCTTCTACGGCGACGTCACCCCGGTGACGAACACCAAGCAGCGGTAACGGAGGCGCGCCATGGCCAACAAGTTCCAGAGCATCGAGACGAAGCACTACGCCGAACGCGACGCCTTCTTCGAGGGCCTGAGGAAGCTGGACCGCCGCGCCTTCATGCGCGTCGCCGGCATCTCCGCTGGCATTGTCGCGGGCATGGGCAAGCTCACGCCCAACAGCTTCCAGCTGGTCAACGTGGCGGAGGCGCAGGGAGAGAAGCCGAAGTTCTCCTTCGCGTACATCTCCGACACGCACCTGTATGAAAACAAGCTCAACGACCGCTTCGTGCGCGCCATCCTCAAGGCCGTGGATGACGTGAACGCGCTGGACCCCCAGCCGGACTTCGTCCTCTTCGGTGGAGACCTGGCGCAGCTGGGCCAGGCGGGTGAGCTCAAGCTGGGCGCGCAAATCCTCAAGTCCGTGAAGGCCCCCATCAAGATGATGGTGGGCGAGCACGACTGGTTCCTGGACATGGGCGAGCTGTGGCGAGACCTGTTCGGCGCGCCCAACTACTCCTTCGACCACAAGGGCGTGCACTTCGTGGTGCTCAACTCCATCCTGGAGAAGGACTTCTGGACGGAGCGGAAGCTCTCCCCCATGGAGCGCATGAAGATCGTCGCCGGCCTGGACAATGGCATCCAGTCCCGCTTCGAGGTCGGCGCCGAGCAGCGCCAGTGGCTCCAGAACGACCTGGCCAAGGTGGCGAAGACGACGCCCGTCATCGTCTTCAGCCACTCGCCGCTCTACAAGTACTACAAGCCCTGGAACTTCTGGACCGACGACGCGGACGAGGTGCAGGCCATTCTCAAGCCGTACGAGAAGGTCACCGTCATCCACGGACACACGCACCAACTGCTCAGCAACCGCATTGGCAACATCTCCTTCCACGGGATGCTGTCCACCGCGTGGCCGTGGCCGTACGCGCCGGAAGGCCTGCCCTCGCTCACGGTGCCCATGAACCGCGCGGATCCGTTCAGCCAGTTCGACGGCTGCGGTGACGGCCGCATGGACGTGTTGGAGTCGGGGCTCGTGGACAAGGTCTACAACCTCTGGCAGCGCGACCCCATCACCGTGCGCGCCAGCTACCTGGGCTCCGGTGGCAAGCAGTCCGCGCCCCCCAAGCCCAAGCTGCCCACCTACTAGGACCGGAAGAGGAACTCCCTCCCATGAACCTGCGAATGAAGTTGCTCGTGGTCCCGTGCGCGGCCCTGTCCTTCGCCGGCGGCGTGGCGCTCGCCACGTCCCCGGAGCCGAAGGCCGAACCGCTCCCCAAGCACGTCCTGCCCGCGTCCAAGGACGGCAACCTGGTGCTGGGCCTGTGCGACGGTGAGACGTCCATGGAAGTGCAAGGCGTGAAGGATGGCCAGAAGCTCACCCGCGCCCAGGCCATCACCGCCACCGCGCAGTTGATGGATGACTGGCGCAAGAAGAACCCGGACGCGAACTGGGACGACGTGCCCGGCCCGGTGCTGGCGCAGGCCGCGCCCCCGGCCACGAAGAAGTCCCCAACGCCCGCGCCCCAACCCAACCCCGGCTCGAAGCCCTCGGGCAACGACGTGCGCCAGGGCGGCGTGGGCGCGGAGACGGGCGCCAAGGCCGTGCCCCAGCAGCAGAAGGCCAACCTCCAGACGGGCCACACCTACGGCGCGTATTCCGAGCGCGACGAGCAGGTGTGGGCGGACTCCGTGCAGGCGGCCGTGAAGGAGGGCCACCGCGTGTTCCACGACGCGGACGCGCTGGGCGGCACGGTGGGCGTGTCGTGCGACATGTGCCATCCGGACGCGGCCAACACCCACCCGGAGACCTACCCGAAGTACCAGGTGCAGCTGGGCCGCGTGGCGCTGCTGCGCGACATGATCAACTGGTGCATCGAGAACCCGGTGCGAGGCAAGCCGCTGGCGGACGGCGATCCGAAGATGCGCGCGATGGAGGCGTACATCTATGCGCAGCGCAAGGGCGTGAAGCTGGAGTACGGCAAGCACTGAAGCCCGGGCGGGACCTCGGGCCCCGGGCGCTTCGTGCGCTCAGGGGCCCAGGTACAGGTTCAGGGCGGTGTAGGCCGCGCAGAACGGATACGCGAACAGCAGGCTGTAGGTGATTTGCAGCGGCGTCAGGTGCCGCCGGTCGATGACACCCTTCGTGGGGCCGCGTTCATCCCGGCGGCGCAGGTATGCCCCCAGCGCGAAGGACACCACCCCCGACACGAGCCACGGGTTCATGGGGGAAAGCATCAAGCGTGCTCGGGATGGGGCGCAAGCCAGCCCCCGTCACATCCGGCTGAGGAAGAAGCGGACCAGGATGAACAGCGCCATCGCGTAGGCGTACCCCAGCAGGACTCGACCGGCGATGCGCTGCGGCGTCGGTTTGCGCGGCTCGGCCTCCGGAGGCGGCGCGCGGCGCTGGTCGCGCGTCACGAGGAAGCGCCCCAGGCCGAGCGCGACGATGACGGAGATGATCACGAGGTCGAAGGCGCCCATGGCGTGGGAGCTTCGGACAATGGCCTGACGGGATTCAAGGCAAGTGGCATGCCGCACCCCGCCAGTGGCGCACCGCACGAACCGGTCCAGCGGATTTCCACTGGCCCGATGCGGTGCTCCCCCGGCCGCGGTTGTCTCCGAACTTGTCCGACAGTCGGACAGGTTTCTGCGAGTGGGACTGGGCGGAGGCCCCGGCCAGCCACGATGGCCCAAAGCTGTCCGACAGTCGGACAGGATTCCGCGCTCGGATTGAGCGGCGGCTCCCAGCACGGAGGCCCGCTCTTGTCGGACAGGTTTCCGCTGGCCGGATGGATGGAGGTCTTGGCCGCGGTTGCCCCGAACTTGTCCGACAGTCGGACAGGTTTTCTCGGCTCGGGTGTCGGGGGCCTTGGTTGCGGTGGTCCAAAGCGGTCCGACAGTCGGACAGGTTTTGGCCGCGCGCCGCCGCCGGGGGCTCGGAAGGGCTCTTACCTGCTCATCGGTGGAGGCAGCCTTCAGGCCTTGAGGCCCGGCGCGACGATGGATGCTGGTGGCCCTCTTGAGGTCGAAGGCATTCGTGGCCTGGCCGCTTCGGGCCATGGGCTGACCGGATTCAGGGCTCGGGGGCTTGCCTTCCCCCCGCCGGGTCCCGGTTGAATGCGGGCCATGTCCCTCGTCCCTGTCACGGACCCCAGCGGTTTGCTGGAGCGCGCGCCGCGTCTGGCGGAGCTCCTGCCGGATGCCGCACTGTCGGAGGCGCTCGCGCGGGGTGATGCGTGGGCGGTGCACGCGGTGCTCTTGCGCCGGCTGGAGCACGAGCCGCCCGGGCCCACGCGAGAGCTGCTGGCTTCGCTGGTGGAGGACCGGGGCGCCTTCGTCATCGCCGCCCGTCCGCCGTCCGCGTCCTCCGTGCTGGGGACGGGTGTCCGGTGGAGGGGCGTGCCTCCTCGCGACGCCGCCCCGAACGCCCCCTTCGTCGCCGAGCGCACGGTGACGGTGCTGGGCGTTCCGGTGTGGCCCCTGGAGGGCTACCTCGTGCGCGCGGACGGCAAGGCTCCGCTCCAGGTCATCGGGCAGGTGCCGCCCTCGCCGGGCAGGTCGCGCCGCCGCGCGGTGTCCCTGGCTGGGGTGGCGCTGGGGCTCTGCGGCCTGGTGGGTCTGGGCGCGGTGTGGCTGGACGCGCGCAGCATGCGCGCCGTGACGGTCGTCAACGGTCTGTCGCGCCCCGTGGACGTGCGCATCGGCGGCGAGCACTGGGTGGTGGCGCCCGGGACGCAGGAGCAGGGGCGCGTGAGGATGGGAGATGGACCGCTCCATGCGGTGACGACCTGGCCCGGCCAGGAGTCCGTCATCGAGGACGTGACACTTCCGGTCCAGGGCGAGCACATCCTCTACAACGTGAAGGGCGCGGCGATGCTGGAGGCGGTCCCGGAGGAAGGGGTCGTCTCCGCGGGCCCCTACGCCAGGTCCCTTCCGGAGATCGCCTCGGTGCTCCAGCCGGGCGAACAGCTCTCCGTGCAGTCCGCGAAGTGGGAGTCCGCCGCGCGCCTCTACGCGGAAGAGGGGCGCTGGCAGGCCGCGGGCCGTGTGGCGTCCGCCGTTGCGGAGGTGGAGCCGGGCAATACCGTCGCGCGGGAGATGGCCGCGCGCGCATGGCTCTTCGTGGACACGCAGGTGCCCGCGAACCTGCCGGCCGACCTGCGCTGGCGCAACACGCGCGACTTCGCGGCGATGCTGATGCACACCTGGCAGGAGGACCCGGCCGCGCAAGCGCTGGCGCTGTCGTTGATGCGCCACATCGGCCAGGGGGCCCAGGCCCGCGCACGCTACGCGGAGCACGCGCAGCAGCATCCGGACTCACCGCTGGCGGCCCTCTACCTGCAGCGCGCGAGCCCGCCGGACCTGGGCTCCGCGGACGCCGTCGACGCCTACTCGAAGCTGGCGGTGCGCTTCCCGGACTCGCCCGACGTGACCCGCGCGTGGTTGGAGGCGCGGTGGCGCTTCGAGCTGGAGCACCCGTCGGACGCGGGCCGGGGGAACGACGTCGGACGTCCGCCGTACGAGGTCCAGACGGCGGAGCTGTTGAAGCCCTTCGTGGAGAAGCACCCGCCGGAGACATTGGAGGCGCTGGAGCTGGACGTGCGCATCTTCTTGCGCGCGCGGCTGCGAGACGCGGCCACGGGGCTGGTGCGCCGCTACGGCCAGGACCCGCGCCGCCGGACCTGGGACTTCCTGGTACTGGCCGGACGCACGGCGGAGGCCGCCGGGCCCGAGCACACGTCCTACGTGATGCGCGACTGGATTCCCGCCGACCTCGCGCGGCAGCCGGCGCGGATGCTGCTGCTGGACCTGCTCACCGGACAGCGCTCGCCGAAGGACGCGGAGCTCGCCGCGCTGGCGTCCCCCGAGGACCGCTCCATGCTGCGCCTCACCCGGGACGTGCTGGTGGATCCGAAGCGCGCGCTGAAAGAGGCCGACGGAGACCCCCTGGTCGTGCTGCCCCGACTGGATCCGGAGATCCTCGCGCTGCTCGCCCTGGAGTTCACGCGCACCGGCGATGCCTTTGGGAAACGGCTCTTCAGTGTCTCGCTGCCGCTGATGCTCGCGCGCGAACCGCTGCGAAACCACGTCCTGTCCGTCTCGGGCGTCCCGGGACCGGACTTCCACCGCCTGCCCCCGGGCCTGCGCGCCGCCGCCACCCTGGTCCACGCCCGGCGCGAGGCGAAGGAGGGCTACCCGGTGTTCACGGAGCGGTTGGATGGTCTTGCCCGCATGGACGCGCTGGGCGGCTTCTCGGTCCGCGCCGCCGGCCCCTGGATGCGGCGCGCGTTCGACGCCTGCATGGACACGAAGGTGGAGCAGCCCCTGCCCCAGGGCATCCTCTTGAGGGGTGACCTTGTGAAAGAGCAGGCCCGCCAGGAGGACGACCGGGAGGGTCGCCGCCCCAACTGCGAGGCGCGCATCGTCAGACCCACGGGGCTGCCGCTTCCCCGGACCGCCGCCACGACGACGCCGTAGAAACGCGAACGGCGCCGACCCCTGAAACCGGGTCCGGCGCCGTCACGGTGCAGCAGGGGAGGGGACCCTCAGCCCGGCTGGCAGACCTGGCGGAGGATGTCCAACGACTCCAGCGCCTTGCCCGCGCCAATCACCACGGCGGACAGCGGGTCCTCCGCGAGGAACACCGGCAGGCCCGTCTCCTCGCGCAGCAGCGTGTCCAGGTTCTTGAGCAGCGCGCCGCCACCGGCCAGCACGATGCCCCTGTCGGCGATGTCACCGGCCAGCTCCGGCGGCGTGCGCTCCAGCGTCAGCTTCACCGCTTCGACGATGCCGTTGACGGGCTCCGCGAGCGCGTCTCGCACCTCGTCGCTGGACACCGTCAGCGTGCGCGGCACGCCGGCCACCAGGTCGCGACCCTTGATCTCCATGGTCATGACCTCGTCCGTCGGGTACGCCGTGCCGATGCCCATCTTGATGAGCTCCGCCGTGCGCTCACCGATGAGCAGGTTGTACTTGCGCTTGACGTACTGGATGATCGCCTCGTCCAGCTTGTCGCCGCCGATGCGCACGGACTTGGCGAACACGATGCCCGCGAGGCTGATGACCGCGACGTCGGACGTGCCACCGCCGATGTCCACAATCATGTTGCCGCTGGGCTCCGTCACCGGCAGGCCCGCGCCAATCGCCGCGGCCATGGGCTGCTCGATGAGGTAGACCTCGCGCGCGCCCGCGTTGGCGGCCGCCTCACGCACCGCGCGGCGCTCCACCTCCGTGATGCCGGACGGGATGCCGATGATGATGCGCGGGTTCACCAGCGTCTTGCGGTTGTGCGCGCTCTGGATGAAGTAGCGCAGCATCGCGGCGGTGATTTCGAAGTCGGCGATGACGCCGTCCTTCATGGGCCGGATGGCCACGATGTTGCCCGGCGTCCTGCCGAGCATCTCCTTGGCCTCCTTGCCCACGGCGAGCACCTTCTTGCCGCCGCGCGAGTCCTGCTGCACCGCCACGACGGAGGGCTCGTTGGACACGATGCCCTGGCCGCGGATGTAGATGAGCGTGTTCGCCGTACCCAGGTCGATGGCGAGGTCGCGCGAAAACAGGGTGTGGAGCCAGTCGAACATACGGGGACGGAAACTTTCGGAAGGGTCGGGAAACTCTCCGCCCTTCAGACGGAGTGCGTTGTCGAAACTACTACGCGCCGCAATACGGAGGAAGAAAAGCCGGAGCCCCTCTCAGGGCGCCGCTCGCTGGACAACCAACCGCACCCGCCCGTCTGTTCCCTTGTCCGCATTCGGACCGCGCTTTTCCTGAAGGACCCCAACCCGCGTCCTCCCCAGGCCAGCAGCCGGGCGGACGTCCGGGCTTCTCAGCGCTTCAGCGAGTACTTCCCGATGGCGTAGAGGGCGCGCACGCCGTCCTTCCAGCCAATCTTCTTGCCCTCCTCGTAGGTGCGCCCATGGTAGCTGATGGGTACCTCGAAGACGCGCCAGTTGCCGCGCGCCACCTTGGCGGTGATTTCGGGCTCGAAGCCGAACCGGTCCTCTTCCACGTGCACGGAGCGGATGACCTCCGCGCGGAAGGCCTTGTAGCAGGTCTCCATGTCCGTGAGGTTCAGCCCGCTCGTCATGTTGGAGAGCGTGGTGAGCAGGTTGTTGAGCACGGTGTGCCAGTAGTACAGCACCCGACGTGGCGACCCGATGAAGCGGCTGCCGAAGACGACGTCCGCGTCGCCGTCCAGGATGGGCTGGATGACCCGGGGGATGTCCCGGGGGTCGTATTCCAGGTCCGCGTCCTGCACGAGGACGATGTCCCCCGTGGCCTCGGCGAAGCCCCGGCGCAGCGCGGCCCCCTTGCCCTGGTTGTTCTCCTGGAAGAGCACCCGGATTTCGTTCCGGTTCTTCGGCGAGCCCCCCAGGACCTCCAGGCCCTGTTCGGACAGCTGGCGCAGGAATTCGCGGCTGCCGTCCTTGGAACAGTCGTCCACCAGGACGAGCTCCTTGGGGAAGTCCACGGCGATGCAGCGCCGGAGGATTTCCGCCAGGGTGGGAATCTCGTTGTAGACGGGGATGACGAGAGAGACGAGCATGGCGGCCCCGCCCTATCGCATTTCCCCCGCCAGGGCGACTCCCTTGCACACAAAATTCAGGGCCGGGCCGCGCTCCGGAGCGCGGCCAGCAGGGCTTCCAGGTCCGCGTCTCCGGTGAGCGGGTGGATGAGCGTGGTGCGCAGGTACACGCCCCGGGGCAGCCGCGTCTGCACCAGGTAGAAATCTCCACGGGAGACCAGCGCTTCACGCAGGCGGACCTGGAGCGCGTCCCAGCCCTCCGGTGGCACGTGCGCGGGGGTGTGGCGGAAGCAGACGATGTTGCAGTCGGGCTCCAGGGCCAGCTCGAAGTCCGGGGCGGCGGTGAGCATCCCCGCGAAGCGCCGGGCCTGGTCGTAGGAGGCGGTGACGGCCTCCTCGAAGACGCGCGTGCCCAGCACGGACAGGCACGCGTAGACCTTGAGGGGCATCATCTCCTTGGTGCACTCCAGCGTGCGCAGGCCCACGTCGCTGTAGGGGCGCGCGTCGTCGCCGTCGCCGTGGAAGAGGTAGTGGGCCTCCTGGGAGAAGGCGTCGAAGGAGCGCGCGCCGTCGCGGAAGAGCACGGCCGTCACCAGCGCGGGCATGAGCAGCCCCTTGTGCGCGTCCCACACCACGGAGTCCGCCCGCTCGATGCCCTTCACCTGCGCGCGGTACTTCGGGCTCAGGGACGCCGCGGCCCCGTGCGCGCCGTCCACGTGGAACCACAGGTCGTGCTTCTGCGCGAAGTCCGACACGGGCTCCAGCGGGTCGAACGCGCCGGTGGCGGTGGAGCCCGCGCTGGCCACCACGGCGATGGCCTTGCGCCCCGCGCGGGTGGCCCGGGCGAGCGCGTCCTCCAGGGCGTCCGGCCGCACGCGGAAGTGGTCGTCCACGTCCACCGGGGTGAGGCCGCCCTCGCCCCAGCCCATGATGCGGACCGCGCGGGCCAGGCAGTAGTGGGCGGAGCGGGGGACCAGCACCGTCAGGGGCGGGCCCGCGTGTGCACCGCCGTTCCACGCGTCGTAGCCGGCCTTCGCCTGACGGGCGGCGAGCAGGGCGGTGAGGTTGCCCGCGCTGCCGCCGGAGGTGAGCACGCCTCGGGCGCTGGAAGGCAGGCCCAGCTTCGACGCCATCCATGCGAGCACGTGGTGCTCCATCGCGGTGGCGACCGGGCCCATCTCGTACACGGCCATGCCGTTGTTGAGCAGCGACGACACGGCATCGCACAGCGCGGCCAGCGGTACGGGCGCCGTCACCTGATGTCCCACGTAGCGCGGGTGGTGCAGGTGGTGCGAACCCTCCAGCACGCGCGCCATCAGTGACGCGAAGGCCTGTGAAAGCTCTGGCGCCGGCTCCTCCGGGAAGGCCGTGGCGAAGCGCTCCTGGTTCACCGCGGGCGGCGCCCAGGGCAGCACCGGCATCTCGCCCCCGGCGAGCGCGGCCTTCAGGTAGTCCGCGAGCTGATCCATCAAGGCGTGGGCGGTGGCCCGGAAGGACTCCGGTTCATAGGCGGCGCGCAGCGGAGGGAAGACAGGGGTCGTCATGGCGGGCGCACGCTAACGGGAGCGCATCTTCCGGGCGCGGGAAACCGGGGCACGAAGGGCCGGACGGGCTCCCGGCCGGCCGACGGAACCCTTCCGCTCCAGGAGGGACCGGGCGGGCAGGGGCCCGGCGAAGGGGCGGGCGGCTCGCGGCGCCGCCAGGCCATCCCCACCTTTCCGGCGCACAGGAGGAGACGACCGATGGCTTTCGACGACACGCCGTCCGAACGGCGCTCCATCATCAGCGGCATGCGCGTCCGCTCGGCGGACGGGAAGCTCCTGGGGTACGTGGCCCTCATCGGCCAGGAGCACCTCTACGTCCGGCGCTCGCCCTTCGTCCGTCATCGCCACTGGAAGGAGGCCCCCCTGTCCGCCGTGGGCAGGGTGCTCCAGGGCGCCGTCATCCTGAAGGAAGGCACGGGCCCGCTGACTCACGCGGACGCCATGTTTCACGGAGAAATCCCGACACAGACCCTGCCCCTGGCGCTGGGGCTCGAGCCGTCGCACGCGTGAGGCCGTCCGGCGGTGGACATTGAGGAGGGCGCGGGCACCTGAAGTGTGATTCAACCCGGCGTCATGGCGACATCCCTCGAAGAGCTCTCCCAGCGGGTGTCCGCGGCGTTCGCGGACCGGGCGAAACTGAAGGACGCGGACACGGTGGCGGCGGTGCGCGAGACGCTCGCGCGGCTGGACACCGGGGAGCTGCGCGTCGCGGAGAAGGGCCCGGAAGGCTGGCGGGTCAACGCCTGGGTGAAGGAGGCCATCCTCCTGTTCTTCGCCGTGTCGGAGATGAAGGTGATGGAGGTGGGCCCCTTCGAGTTCTACGACAAGGTGCCCCTGAAGAAGGGCCTGGAGGCGGCGGGCGTGCGCGTGGTGCCGCCGGGCACCGTGCGCTACGGCGCCTTCGTGGAGCGGGGCGCGGTGGTGATGCCCGGGTACGTGAACATCGGCGCGCGGGTGGGCGCGGGCACCATGGTGGACACCTGGGCCACGGTGGGCTCGTGCGCGCAGGTGGGCCGCAACGTCCACCTGTCGGGCGGCGTGGGCCTGGGCGGCGTGCTCGAGCCGCCCACCGCGTCTCCGGTCATCATCGAAGACGGCGCCTTCCTGGGCAGCCGCTCCATCGTGGTGGAGGGCGTGGTGGTGGAGGAGGAGGCGGTGCTCGGCGCCAACGTGGTGCTGACCGCGTCCACGCAGATCATCGACGTCACCGGGACCCAGGAGGTCATCCACAAGGGCCGCGTGCCGGCGCGCAGCGTGGTGATTCCGGGCATGCGGGAGAAGCAGTTCCCCGCCGGGAAGTTCATGGTCCCGTGCGCGCTCATCATCGGGCAGCGCAAGGCGTCCACCGACCAGAAGACCAGCCTCAACGCCGCCCTGCGGGACTTCGCCGTCGCGGTGTGAGCCTGCGACAAATCCGGCGCGGGCGGGGTCGCGTATAGGAGTTGTTACGCGACTTGTTACGGCCGCGTCGTTTTCAGGAGAGCATGGAACACCTCGACGACATCCTCCCCGAGTGGCTACTCGGGACCCTGGAGCCGGCCCGGCGCGACGCCGCGGCACGGCACCTGGACGGCTGTGCGCACTGCCGGGCGGAGCTGACCCGGCTGACGCCCGCCGTGGATGCGTTGGGGGCGCTCGTGGAGCCGGTGGCGCCCCCCGCCGAATCGCTCCAGCGGCTGATGGAGCAGATGGAGGGGCCCGGCCGCTTCGCCCGCCAGGCCGGGAAGGTCGCCGCGCTCCTGGACGTGGCGGAGGCTCGGGCCCGAGAGCTGCTGGAGTCCATGTCGGAGCCGTCCAACTGGATGCCCGGCCCGGTGGAGGGCGTGGAGCTGATGCCGGTGGAGACGGGCCCGGCGCGCGAGGGGATGATGGCCGCCATCGTGCGCCTCCAGCCCGGCGCCCGCTACCCGCGTCACACGCACCTGGGCCGCGAGTGGAACCTGGTGCTGGAGGGCGGCTTCCGCGAGGACTCCGGCCACGAGGTATGGCCCGGGGACGAGCTGGAGAAGGCGGACGGCTCGCTGCACGACTTCACCGCGCTGCAGGGCCCCGCGTGCATCTGCGTCTCGGTGTTGGATGGCGTGACGTCCTTCGAGGACCTGGCGGACGGCGCCTGACGGGACGATGTCCCGGGCCCGGGCGGGGAGTATGGTGCTTCGCGCATGTCCTCCACCGACCTCGCCACCCGACTCGCCCAGACGACGCTCGAGCTGTGTCGCATTGAAAGCCCCATTGGCTACGAGGGCCCCATCGCGGACCACGTGGAAGGCTGGGCGCTGAAGCACTTCCGCCGCGAGGAGGTCTTCCGCGTCGGACACACGCTGTTGTTGGGCTCGCTGGAGGACCCCCGGCCCACGGTGGCGCTCATCGGCCACCTGGACACGGTGCCCATGCACCCCGGGGACGTAGGCCGTGTGCCGCGCATCGAAGGGGAGCGCGTGCACGGGTTGGGCGCGTCCGACATGAAGGGCGGCGTCGCGGTGATGATGGCGCTGGCGGAGGACCTCCAGCGCGACGCGCTGCCCGTCAACGTGGCCTTCCTCCTGTACGAGCGCGAGGAGGGCGCCTACGCGGAGAGCGGCCTCATCCCGCTGTACGCGAAGCGGCCGGACCTCTCCCACGTGAAGTTCGGCATCGCCATGGAGCCCACGGACGGCGTGGTGCAGGTGGGCTGCGTCGGCAGCATGCAGGTGACCGTCCGTTTCACGGGGCGCAGCGCGCACTCCGCCCGTCCGTGGCAGGGGGAGAACGCCATCCACAAGGCGGGGCCGCTGCTCACGGAGCTCTTGGGCCGCGAGCGCGTGGAGGTCAACGTCGCGGGCTTCCCCTTCTATGAAGTCATGAGCGCCACGCTGGCCAAGGGCGGCCGGGCGCGCAACGTGGTGCCGGAGGCGTTCGAGCTGAACCTCAACTACCGCTTCGCGCCGGGCAAGAGCGTGGCGCAAGCGAAGGAGGACGTGCTGGCGCTGGTGGCGGGCCGCGCGGAGGTGGAGTTCACGGACGCGTCCCCCAGCGGGCCGGTGGCCGCGGGCAACCCGCTGTTCCAGCGGCTGATGTCGCTCACGGGGCTGCCCGCCGCGTCGAAGCAGGCGTGGACGGACGTGGCCCGCTTCGGTGAGTGGGGCGTGGACGCGGTGAACTTCGGACCGGGTGAGACGGCGCAGGCGCACCAGCTCCACGAGAGCGCGCCCATCCCTCCGCTGGCCGTGGCGTACGAGAAGCTGGCCGCGTTCCTGAAGGGCGCGGCTTAGCGGCTCGCGAGCGTCGTGCGCTCCGGGGCCGGATTCTCGGCCTCGCGCATTCGTCAGGTGGCGTGCATCTGCGCAGGGGGGCATGGATGCAACTCCGGCGGTTGCGCTTACCCTTGCAGGGTCGTCATCCCTGGAGGTTGTTGATGCACGCCGAGTCGAACATGCAGGACCCGAACGAGACCCCGTCGTCCAACACGATCCTGCCGGTCGGTGAGGCGACGCCCGCCAGGACGTCGCGCCGCCGTTCCTCCGGCGCTCGCAAGGCGTCGTCCCGCCGCACTGGGGCCGCGAAGAAGGCGACCTCCAAGCGCACCACCGAGAAGAAGGCCGCGGGCAAGCGCACCGCGAAGAAGGCCACCGCGAAGCGCGGCACGGCGAAGCGCGGTACGACGAAGAAGGCCACCGCGAAGCGCGGCGCCCGCAAGGCTCCGGCCCGTCGCGCCGCCGCCGGACGTACCGCACGCAAGACGTCCGCCCGTGGCAAGTCCGCGCGCAAGACGACGGCTCGCAAGAGCCCGTCGCGCCGCTCCACGCGCCGCTAACAGCCCCCGTCGCTGGCGGAAACACCCCCCATCAGCGGGTTCCCGCCAGTGACCCGGGGGCGGGTCATCTCCCATCCCCGCGCCCTCTTATTCGCCGGATTAATCCAGTTTTCCGGCAGGGTCTGATAGGCGTGGAGTTGGACACTGAACGACAGTACTAGTCGCCTGGGGTCCAACGAGGGGTGGAGATGTCCAAGGGGAAGCAGAAGCAGCCATTCCAGTTGCCGGAGTTCTACGTGCCGTGGCCGGCGCGGCTGAACCCGAACCTGGAAGCGGCCCGCGCGCACACCAAGGCGTGGTCGTACCAGATGGGCATCCTGGGACCGCCGCGGGATGGCACGGACCGCGAGGTCTGGTCCGAGCGCCGCTTCGACGGCATGGACTACGCGCTGCTCTGTGCGTACACGCACCCGGAGGCGCCGAGCCCGGAGCTGGACCTCATCACGGACTGGTACGTCTGGGTCTTCTACTTCGACGACCACTTCCTGGAGGTCTTCAAGTACTCGCGCGACGTGGCGGGTGGGCAGGCCTACCTGGATCGTCTGCCGCTGTTCATGCCGCTGGACATGTCCCCGCCGCCGGAGCCGGTCAACCCGGTGGAGCGCGCCCTCTGGGACCTGTGGCAGCGCACCGTGCCGTCCATGTCCATGGAGTGGCGCAAGCGCTTCTTCGAGAACACCAAGCACCTGCTCGATGAATCGATGTGGGAGATCGAGAACATCAGCGAGGCGCGCATCTCCAACCCCATCGAGTACATCGAGATGCGCCGCAAGGTGGGCGGCGCGCCCTGGTCGTCCGACCTGGTGGAGCACGCCGTCGCCGCGGAGATTCCGGACCGCGTCGTGCGAAGCCGGCCGATGCGCGTGTTCAAGGACACGTTCTCGGACGCGGTGCACCTGCGCAACGACCTGTTCTCCTACGAGCGCGAACTGGAGGAGGGCGAGCTCTCCAACGGCGTGCTGGTGGTGGAGAAGTTCCTCGATTGTGACACGCAGCGCGCGGCGGACCTGGTCAACGACCTGCTGACGTCGCGGCTCCAGCAGTTCGAGACCACGTTCGCCACGGAGCTGCCGTGGCTGTTCGCGGAGTACGGGCTCAACCCGGTGGAGCAGGCGCAGGTGCTCACGTACCTGCGCGGACTCCAGGACTGGCAGTCCGGCGGCCACGAGTGGCACATGCGCTCCAACCGCTACATGAACCAGCACTCGGAGGAGCGGCCGGCGCTGTCCATCCCCGTGCCCTCCGGTCTGGGCACCTCCGCGCTGCGGATTCCGCTGACGCCCGGCGGGCTGGGACTGGGGCCTCGCTCCCGCTCCCTGAGCCACGTGCCCCGCCAGCACGTGGGCCCCACGAAGCTGCCGAAGTTCTACATGCCGTACAGCACGTACTTGAGCCCGCACCTGGACCGCGCGCGCAAGCACTCCAAGGAGTGGGCGCGGCGGGTGGGCATGCTGGAGGTGGTCCCCGTCGTGGGGTTCTACGTCTGGGACGACCACAAGTTCGACGCGGCGGACGTGGCCCTCTGCGGCGCGTACATCCACCCGGACGCGACCCCGGAGCAGCTGGACCTGACGGCGTGCTGGCTCGTCTGGGGCACCTACGCGGACGACTACTTCCCCATGCTCTACGCGAACACGCGGGACATGGCGGGCGCGAAGATGTTCACCGCGCGGTTGGGCCAGTTCATGCCGGATGACGTGGAGGCCGCCAACGCCGCGGTGCCCACCAACCCGGTGGAGCTGGGCCTGGTGGACCTGTGGAAGCGCACCGCCGGCCCGCTGTCGGCGCGCGGCCGCACGCTGTTCCGCAAGGCCATCCAGGACATGACGGACAGCTGGGTGTGGGAGCTGAACAACCAGATCGTCAACCGCGTGCCGGACCCCGTGGACTACGTGGAGATGCGCCGCAAGACGTTCGGCTCGGACCTCACCATGAGCCTGTCGCGCCTCTCCAAGGGCGACGCGGTGCCGGAGGACGTCTTCAACACCCGCACGCTGCGCGGGCTGGAGAACTCCGCCGCGGACTACGCCTGCTTCGTCAACGACCTCTTCTCCTATCAAAAGGAGATCGAGTTCGAGGGCGAGCTCAACAACTGCGTGCTCGTGGTCCAGAAGTTCCTGGGCGTGGACAAGGACACCGCTGTCCTCACGGTCAATCAGCTGATGACCGCGCGCATGAAGCAGTTCGAGCACCTGGTGGCCAAGGAGCTGCCGGTGGTCATCCGCACCTTCGCCCTGGATGCGGAGGCGCAGGAGAAGCTGAACAAGTACGTGGAGCAGCTCCAGCAGTGGATGGCGGGCATCCCCCGGTGGCACGCGGAGGTGACCCGCTACACGGAGACCGAGCTGACCCACGACGCAGCGCCCAAGTTCAAGACCGGGAACGTCTCCGGTCTGGGCAAGTCCGCGATGCGCATCGCCGAGCTGTTCCGCACCGGCAAGCCTTGAGCTCAACCGCAGTCCGAAGCCTTTTGATTCTTCAACCTGGAAAAGGGTGATCCATGTCCAACGACATCAAGAAGTTCGACGACAACAACCAGAGCCTCGGCACGCAGGCGGCGCGTCAGCTGGCGACGACGACCAAGTCCGAGCCGCAGATGCAGGGCATCTCCTCGCGGACGCTGCTCAAGCTGCTGCCGTGGGTGCAGGTGTCTGGCGGTACGTACCGCGTCAACCGCCGCATGACCTACGCGGTGGGTGACGGCCGCGTCACCTTCACCAGCACCGGCGCCAAGGTGCATGTGATTCCGCAGGAGCTGGGCGAGCTGCCCCTGCTGCGCGGCTACGAGGACGTGGACGCGCTCACCGCGCTGGCCAACCGCTTCGAGCAGAAGGAGTACAAGGCCGGTGAGGTCATCACCGAGGCCGGCAAGGAAGCGGACTCCATCGTCCTCATCGCCCACGGCAAGGTGAACCGCGTCGGCTCCGGCAAGTACGGTGAGCCGGTGGTGCTGGAGACGCTGGCGGACGGCGACCACTACAGCTACCAGGCGCTGCTGGAGTCGCAGGACTACTGGCAGTTCACGGCGAAGGCCGTGACGCCGGTCATCGCGCTGGTCCTGCAGCAGTCCGCCTTCGAGGCGGTCGTGGCGCAGGTGCCGTCGCTGCAGAAGCACATCGACAACTTCAAGGCCCGCTCCAAGAAGAAGCAGGACACGTCCGGCCAGAAGGCCATCGAGCTGGCCGCCGGCCACCACGGCGAGCCCGTGCTCCCCGGCACCTTCGTGGACTACGAGACGCACCCGCGCGAGTACGAGCTGGCCATCGCGCAGACCGTGCTGCAGATCCACACGCGCGTCGCGGACCTCTTCAACGACCCCATGAACCAGACCCAGCAGCAGCTGCGTCTGACGGTGGAGGCGCTGAAGGAGCGCAAGGAGCACGAGCTCATCAACAACCGTGAGTTCGGCCTGCTGCACAACGCGGACCTGAAGCAGCGCATCCACACCCGCTCCGGCGCGCCGACGCCGGACGACATGGACGAGCTGCTGGCCACGGTGTGGAAGGAGCCGTCGTTCTTCCTGGCCCACCCGCGCGCCATCGCCGCGTTCGGGCAGGAGTGCAACAAGCGCGGCATCTACCCCACCAGCACCGACATGAACGGGACCATGGTGCCCGCGTGGCGCGGCATCCCCATCGTGTCCTGCAACAAGCTGCCCATCAGCGAGTCGCGCACCACGTCCATCATGCTGATGCGCGCGGGTGAGAAGAACCAGGGCGTCGTCGGCCTGCACCAGGCGGGCATCCCGGATGAGATCGAGCCCAGCCTGAACGTCCGGTTCATGGGCATCAACGAGAAGGCCATCATGAACTACCTGGTGACGGCGTACTTCTCCGCGGCGGTGCTGACGCCGGACGCGCTGGGCATCCTGGAGAGCGTGGAGCTGGGCCGCTCGTAGTTCCTCGTCCGTCCATCACGGGAAGGCTCTTCCATGACGACTTCACAGAAGGACGTAGCGGCGCACGAGGGCACCAGCCTCAGCACGGCGGGTGCGCGCCAGCTCGCGACGACGACCAAGACGCAGCCGGTGATGCAGGGCATCTCGCCCCGCTACCTGCTGAACATCCTGCCCTGGGTGCAGGTGTCCGGCGGCACGTACCGCGTGAACCGGCGGCTGACGTACACCGTGGGCGATGACCGGCTGAACTTCAGCAACATCGGCGCCAAGGTGGAGATCATCCCCCAGGAGCTGCTCAAGCTGCCGCTGATGCGGGGCTTCCAGGACGTGGATGACCTGCTCATCCGCACCCTGGCGGGCCGCTTCACCCAGAAGCATTACAAGGCCGGGGAGAACATCGTGGAGGCGGGCAAGTCCGCCGAGCACGTGATGCTCATCGCCCACGGCAAGGCGCAGAAGCTGAAGGCCGGCAAGTACGGCGACCCCGTCGTGCTGGACACGCTGGCGGACGGCGACCACTTCGGTGACCAGGCAGTGGTGGAGTCGAACGACGTGTGGCCCTTCACCGTCAAGGCCGTCACGGCCTGCACGGTGATGGCGCTGCCGCAGGATGTGTTCGAGTCCCTCATCAACCAGTCCCCGGCGCTCAAGGCGCACGTGGCGCGCTACCAGGCGAACCTCAAGAAGCCCCAGGACAAGGCGGGCCAGTCCGCCATCGCGCTGGCCGCCGGTCACCACGGCGAGCCCGTGCTCCCCGGCACCTTCGTGGACTACGAGCTGAAGCCGCGCGAGTACGAGCTGAGCGTGGCGCAGACCATCCTGCGCGTGCACACCCGCGTGTCGGACATCTTCAACGACCCGATGAACCAGACCGCGGAGCAGCTGCGGTTGACCATCGAGGCGCTGAAGGAGCGCAAGGAGTGGGAGCTCATCAACAACCCGGAGTTCGGCCTGCTGCACAACGCCGACCTCAAGCAGCGCATCAACACCCGCTCGGGTCCGCCGACGCCGGACGACATGGATGAGCTGCTGACGCGCCGCCGCAAGACGCGCTACTTCCTGGCCCACCCCCGTGCCATCGCGGCGTTCGGCCGGGAGTGCAACAAGCGCGGCCTGTACCCGACGGTCGTGGACGTAGGCGGGGCGAAGTTCCAGGCGTGGCGCGGGGTGCCCATCCTCCCGTGCGACAAGCTGCCCATCAGCCGGGAGAACACCACCTCCATCCTCGCCATGCGCATCGGTCAGGACGACCAGGGCGTGGTGGGCCTGCACAACGCGGGCATCCCCGACGAGGTGGAGCCGAGCCTCACCGTGAAGCGCATGGCCGTCAACGACCAGGCCATGACGAACTACCTGGTGAGCACCTACTACTCCGCCGCCGTGCTCGTCCCGGACGCGCTGGGCGTGCTGGAGAACGTGGCGCTCGGCGGCTGAAGCATTCTCCGCTGTGAAACATGAACGGGCCCGGTGCTTCAGCGCGCCGGGCCCGTTGTCTTTAGCGGCATTGGGCGAAGTACCAGCGCAACTGGAGCTGGCCCCGGAGCACGGTTTCGTCCGTGTCCGCGCCGGGCGCCGTGGTGAGCGAGGCGAGGGCGCTGGTGCAGCCGGGCAGCTTCACGTCGATGGCGGCGCCCGGGTGGAAGCGATTGTCGGTGCCGTCGAAGGCCAGCTCCGCGCGGAAGTCGGCCACGGAGGTCTTCCGCTGCACGCCCAGCCCGGTGCGCAGCGCCCTGCCGTCCCGGAACAGGTCCAGCGCCTGCATCGTCGCGAGCGCGTCGAAGCGCCGGCAGAGCGAGGCCTGGCCGGTCAGCCAGAACGTGTGCCTCGTGTCCTGGAGCCCGTCGCCCGTGAGCACGCCGCCTTCCGTGCGGGCGGAGACGCCCCAGCCCGCGGAGATCTGGATGTCTCCGCTCCGGGAACGCATCTGTCTTTCGGCCTGATCGAAGATGGCGGAAAGGTCCACGCCCCGTTCGGACACGTCCTCGTCCGAGTCCGCGGGCCGCGGCACGCCGTGGCGCTCCAGTTCCTCCGCGACCTGTTCGGGCAGGGTGGAGTTGAGCACGGGGTCGTGTGGATCATGGACCGTCGTCCTGAGCCCAAGGCCCACGCGCCATGCACCCGTGCCGTCCAGGTCTGGAATCATGGCCGCGGACACGGTCGTCTTCGTCAGCACCCGCATCAGCCGGCCCGCCACCGAGTTCGAGCGGTAACGGGCCAGGCTCCGGATGCCACCGCCGAAGAGGAAGTAGGGCGCGACGTCCAGGCTGATCCCTGGACGGAACGCTTCCGGCGACGCTGACGCCAGGACCGTGGCCATCACCGGCTTGAGCGCCGCGCCGAGCAGCACGCGCAGGGGCGCTTCCTCCATCGCGACCAGGGCCGGGGACTCCGGCACGTCCACGTCGAGCACGTAGCGGTAGAGGTTGATGTTATCGCTGTCTCGCGCGCTCGCCGCGCCCGGGGCGAGCAGGGCGCCCACCATCGACAGGCCGGCGAGCCTATTCACTCAAGTTCCAGCCCGCGGAGATAGTCATTGGCGAAGGCCGCGCGCAGCTCTGGCGTGGGAAGCAGGGCCCGGCGCGCTTCGAGCCAGGCGTTGACGCGCGCCTCGCCGTACAGGCCGCGCACCGCCGGGCCATCCAGTTCGTGGAACTTGCCCCAGTGGTACGTGTGGGGGATGGAGGACTCGGCGAGCTGCTGCCAGACGCGACGGTTGTAGGACTTCGTGCGGGTGGACGACGCCCCGTCGATGTCGAGGATGCACGTCATGGGCGCGTGCTGCGTGAACGCCAGCGTGGCTTTGGAGGGCAGGGCGTAGCGCACCCCGAACAGCCCCGGGAACGCGTGGGTGCGATTGATGGCGAGGGCCAGCTCCACCGTCTCGCGCACCCGGCCGAGCGGAACGCCCACCGCGCTGCCCCAGGCCTTCCCCCGGGTGGTCGTGTCGGTGAACAGCTCGCCGTGCGTCACGCAGACGTTTTCGTATTCCGTGTAGAAGCGATCCATCAGCCGCGACAGCAGGGGGATGGTCAGCTCCGAGACCATGTCCGTCAGCACGCCGACGATTTCGAGCGCGCTGTCCCCCTGTGTCAGCTTGCTGCCGGGGCTGGGAGGGTTCGAGCCTTCCGGACACCGCGCGTGCTTGTACATCACCGTGACGAAGACGCCCCGGTCCATGTCATTGGGATTGATGACCGCCGTGAAATGATAGGGTTTGAGCCCCTGCGGCCCCGGCAGCGTGATGCCGGAGAAGTCGAGCTGGTCGAACGCGCGCCAGAGCCCCTCGGTGAGCGGCATCCGCTGGCGGTACGCCTGGAGGTAGTAGAGGTCCACCACCTCCATCAGGACGCCGTGCACGAGTCCGAAGCCGCCCAGGCCCACCAGGGCGGCTTTGAAGAGGGCGTCGTCCCGGATGAGCTCCGCGCCAAGCTTCTGGGGAATCTCGTCGTGGATGACCGGCGCGCTGGCTCGCTCCAACCAGACGTGGCGGTCCGGTGAGACGACGACGTGCAGTCCCACCACGAAGTCCTGCATGGCGCCGGTCTCCAGGCTGGAGCCATGCGTGCCCGTCCCGATGGCTCCGGCGATGGTCTGCCCATTGCTGGCGCCCGAGGTGGTCAGGGACTTGCCGGCCTGCTTCAGGAAGTGGTTCAGCTCCGCGACGGAGACACCGCTCTGCGCGAAGAGGAGGTCCTCCCTCCGGCCCGGATGGTCGGGATGGGGGCGGGGCGCGGGGAAGAGGTAGTTCAGCGGCCGGGTGTTGACGAGGATGCCGCTGGTGGCGGGCGCCTTGGAGAAGGACCAGCCTCCGCCCAGGCCGCGGATCTCCAGGCGCTCGGTGAGCGCGCGCTGGATGAGGCCCTGCAGGCCCACGGTGGTGTCGAGGTAGCCCGGCACCGTGGACTGGGAGGCATCCGCGTTCCAGACGTCCACCAGCAGCTCCAGCCTCTGGGTGTAGCTCTGGTGCCAGTTCTGCCAGCGCTTCTGGCTGCTCTCGTGGATGACGGGGGGCATGGCTACCGCACCCCAAGGTCGCCGGGCGCCGGCTGGGCCTTGGCGCAGCGCCACTCCACCCGCTGCGGCATCGCGAGGCCGAGCGTCAGCACGCCGATGAGCGCGAAGCCCACGTTGGTGCTCTGGGTGACCTCCGCGAGCGCCTGGCCCTGGCAGTTGTCCACCCGGGGCCGCTCCTGGACGAGCCCCCAGCCCAGGGACCAGAGGACCTCGCCTTGCGGTTCGGTGGCGCTGGCCCCGGCAGCTCCGGGCGCCTGGACACGGTAGTGCGCGCAGGCCGAGCTCAGCCCCAGACACAGCAACGCCGCCGCACGCTTGGACATGATCGAGCATGGGCCTGCCGGAGGGGTGGGACCATGCGGTCAGCGGTCGTGGACGTCTGTCTGACACTCCACGCGCACGCGCCACCGTCACGCTGTTGAAGTGTTTCCCCCACCGATGGGCGATTTATGTAGGGTGGCCCACGTGCTCTTCGCATCCCGCACCGTGCTGGCCGTGATCCTCGGGATTGCCATGGGTGTGGCGGTCGGTCTCGGCGGCTTCACCTTCGCGTACGCGAAGGGCTCGTCCTACCTGCGGGACGACCCTGCCGCCTGTGCCAACTGCCACATCATGAACGAGCAGTACGACGGCTGGCGCAAGAGCAGCCATCACGCGGTGGCCACCTGCAACGACTGCCACACGCCCGCGGGCTTTCTGCCCAAGTACTACACGAAGGCGAGCAACGGCTTCTGGCACTCCTTCTACTTCACCACCGGCACCTTCCCGGACCCCATCCGCCTGCGTCCGGGCAACCGCGTGGTGACGGAGAACGCGTGCCGCAAGTGCCATGCCTCCATCGTGGAGGCCATCGAGACGCCCCCCACGGGGCACGGGCAGGTGGCCCCCGGCGAGCAGCTCCAGTGCCTCACCTGCCACAACTCCGTGGGTCATCCCGAAGGGTCGGGGAACCCCGAGCTCATCCGTAAGGAGAATGCACGATGACCGAGCCCGAGAAGGCTCCGGAGAAGCGCCGGCGGTTCAGCGGCACAAAGCTCGTGGTGGCGGTCGCGGTGGCGGCGGCGCTGGCCTCGGCGGGCGTCACGGCCCTGCTGGTCAACATCATGGAGCGCAAGCAGGAGGCGAGGAACCCCTTCTACCGGGTGGTGGAGCTCGACGACACCATCACGGACCCCGCCGTGTGGGGGAAGAACTTCCCGCTGCAATACGACGGCTACAAGCGCACGGTGGACCAGAAGCGCACCCGCTACGGCGGGAGCGAGGCGGTGGCGCGCACGCCCACCCAGGCGGATCCTCGCTCGGTGGTGGCGCAGAGCCGGCTGGAGGAGGACCCCCGCCTGGTCACCATGTGGAGCGGCTACGCCTTCGCCACCGACTTCCGCGAGGAGCGCGGCCACGCGCACATGCTGGAGGACCAGGTCTTCACCCAACGGCAGCAGGTGACGCAGCAGCCGGGCACCTGCATCCACTGCCACGGCAGCGTGTACGTGCCCTACAAGAAGCTGGGGGACGGGGACCTCATCAAGGGCTTTGAGAAGATGAACCAGATGCCCTTCGCCGAGGCTCGCAAGCTCGTGGAGCACCCGGTGTCCTGCATCGACTGCCACGACCCCTCCACCATGCAGCTGCGCGTCACCCGCCCCGGCTTCATCGAGGGCATCGCCGCGCTCAAGGCCAGCCAGGGCGTGCCCGGCTTCAAGGTGAATGAGGACGCCACCCGCCAGGAGATGCGCACGTACGTCTGCGGGCAGTGCCACGTCGAGTACTACTTCAAGGGCAAGGAGAAGCGCCTCACGTACCCCTGGGCCAAGGGCATCAACGTGGACCAGATCATGGCCTACTACGACGAGGACGGGCACGCTGACTGGACCCACGCGCTCACCGGCGCGAAGGTCCTCAAGGCGCAGCACCCTGAGTTCGAGATGTACAACCAGGGCATCCACGCGAAGAGCGGCGTGGCGTGCGCGGACTGCCACATGCCCTACCAGCGCGAGGGGGCGATGAAGGTCAGCGACCACCACGTGCGCAGCCCGCTGCTCAACATCAACCGCGCCTGCCAGACGTGCCACAAGTGGAGCGAGGCGGAGCTGCTCGAGCGGGCGGAGACCATCCAGACGCGCACCTTCCAGACGCGCAACATCGCCATGGACGCGCTGGTGGACCTCATCCACGACCTTGAGAGCGCACGGAAGGCGGGAGTGCCCGACGAGTCATTGGCCAAGGCGCGCGACCTGCAGAAACGCGCCCAGTTCTACCTGGACTTCGTGGAGGCGGAGAACTCGATGGGCTTCCACGCGGACCAGGAGGCGGTGCGCATCCTGAGCAACTCCATCAACTTCTCACGCCTGGGCCAGAACGCGCTGCGGCCTGGCGGAGGGGCCTCCACCGCCCCGGATCAGCGACCCGCGGGAGCGCCCGCCGCTGGAAGCGCGGGCGCTCCTCGGTAACGTCTGTCTAATACTTCACGCGCACCAGGAAGACGTCGCCGCGCGTGGGCTTGAACTTGTCCACGCCGAAGTCGGTGACGCGGTCGGTGTAGCCGAACAGCACCGCGTCGCCGTCCGGCATCAACGTCACTGCTGGCACCGCCTCCACGCCGTACAGCTCGCCGCGTGCTTCCGGCGCCGTGCCCAGGAAGAGGCGCGAGGCCAGCGGTTGTCCCGTGGGGTCGAAGCGCTGCGTGAAGAGCTGCGCGGACCCCAGGCCGTCCGGGCCCGTGGCGCCGTTCTCCAGCCACGAGTACGTGTAGCCCACCACCAGCACCTCGCCGGTGGAGTGGATGGCCACGCCCTGCACGGACGCGTCCACGCCCAGGTCGCGTGCCCAGCGCTCGGTGCCGTCCGCGCCCGTCACCACCACGAAGGGGCTGGGGCTGGCCGCGCCCTTCAGCGCCGCGCCCGCCCAGGAGAAGCTGCCCTGGAAGTCGCCGCCCGCCACCACGTCACCGGCGGCGTCGCGGCTCACGTCTCGGACGCTCCCCTTCACGCCAGGCCGCACCTTCGCCCAGCCGAGCGCGCCGTCCTGCCCGTACAGCGCCACGAACGGGCTGCCTGAGCCGGAGCCCTGCGTGGCGTTGGTGCCGAAGCGCACGGTGCCCGTGTAGCGCCCCGCCACCGCCACGCTGCCGTCCGCGCCGGGGGCCAGGGACAGGGGCTCGGCGCCCGCGCCCTCGGACTCCGCGCTGCCCACTGCGAAGGCGCGCTCCGCCGTGCCGTCCGCCGTGAACACCGCCACGCCGGCCGAGGCCCCCTTCACCTCGTTGCCCAGGTCCACCGTGCCCGGCGCCGTATAGGCCACGTACAGCCGGCCCTGCGCATCCGCCGCCACGTCCTTCACCGTCAGCTCGCCGGGCACCCGGTGCGCCCAGAGCGTCGCGCCATCCGCGGACAGCCTCGCGACGATGGCGCCGTCGCTGAGCTTGCCCGTGCCCAGGTCCACCGTGCCCTGGATGTTGCCGGCCAGCAGCATGCCGCCAGCGCCGTCCGCCGTCACGCGGGCCCGAACCTCCGCGCGCAGCGTTTCAGGCGTGGAGTCCACGCGCACGTCGTACGCGTGCGTCCACAGCGTCTGCCCCGCGCCGGAGCGCCGCGTGAGGACCAGCTCCACGGCGTCATCCGTGGGCGTGCGCGCCTCCAGGTCGTCGTAGCCGTGCACGGCGGCGGTGAAGAAGTCGCCCGTGGCGTCCACCGCCAGGTCCAGCGCCAGGTCATCCTGCGCGGCGCCCTCCTTCGCGAACCACAGCGTGGCCCCGGATGCGGGCGGCACGGTCCCCGGCTCCTGGACCGGAGGCGGTGGTGTCTGTGGGTTCTGATTGCCCGGCGGCGTCTGCGTGCCGCTCCCTGGGGGTGGAACCTCGCCCGGTATCGAAGGCTGCTCCGAGGGTGGGCACCCCAACTTCGAATCCTGGCAGTTGTCCGGATCGGGCTTTTCAGCCCCGCCTCCGCACCCCCACCCTCCGCCAAACGCGAAACCCAGCACCGTCGCTCCAACGACAGTCCGGCGCCACCCCCGCCCCAGATACATGGAATCCCCTCCGTGTACGGCAGGGTTCGCATGCCATCCCACACCGGCAAATACGGCACGGAAGGTTGCTCGGCCGCCCGCTGCCGGACGGCGGATGTATCGCGTGGGTGGGGTTCGCGACGCCGTGGGTGGGCGACGCGAGCACCCACGAAGGTCCTCTCGTTACCCACGCAGGCGCAAAGCCAGACACTACCGCCAGAAGCCGATGGAGACGCCCCAGTTGGAGTAGCGGCTCGCCAGGTCGAACGACGCGGTGATGGACCAGTCCTCCCAGTAGCGCAGCACGAACAGCTCGAAGCCGCCGGTGAGGTGCGGCCGGGGGTTCCGGTCCCGGAAGGGGGACGGCTCCAGCCATGTGCCCGCGCGCAGACGCAACAGGCCGGGGAAGGTGTCCCATTCGGCGCCCAGGCGCGGCTGGAAGGTGGGGGTTTCGCCCACGGGCTGCGGCTCCGTGGTGATGGCGAGCGAGCGCGACGCCACCGCGTTGCTCACGCTGGAGATGAGGTCCACCTGCGCGGTGATGAGCCACCGGCCGGCCAGCGCGTCGCGAGGCTCCTCCTCCGGCACCGGCAGCGCGTCCCCGTCCACCTGGAGCTGCCGCCGGGCGGCGGGGGACAGCCGGTTGTAGCGGTGCGCGCCCTCGCCCAGCCGCCAGCTGGCGCCCAGGGACAGCACCGCGGGCGACACCACGGCCGCGTAGACCTGACGGCCCGCGATGAAGGGGCTCTGGCCGTCGTCGCGGCGCCAGCCCGCCACCACCTCCGGGCGCACCGCCACGCCAATGCGGTAGGGCCGCCCGTGCGGACGGAAGAGCATGTCCACCGCCACACCGGTGTCGCCGTAGCGCCAGGACTGGTCTCCCATCTCACTGAAGCTGGCCTGCGCGGAGAAGATGCCCAGCGACAGGATGAAGTCGTCCTGGCCGAAGGCGATGGAGCCCGCGAGCGTGGATTGGGTGAGGGAGACGCGCAGCTTCTCGCCCTCGCCCCGGCAGCCCAGGGTGAGGCAGTAGCCCGTGCGGCTGTTGCGCCAGAGGAAGCCGATGCCGAAGCGCTTGTATTGCAGCATCAGCGCGCCCAGCAGCTGGCGGCTGTCCACGGTTTCGTCGGCCAGGCCGTCGTTGTCCACGTCCCGGCGCTTGGTGCCGGTGAAGGGCAGGTCCAGCCAGGACAGGGTGACGCCCAGGTCCCAGTCGCGCTCCAGCGACGCGCTGCGCTGGGCCAGGGCGGCCAGGTTGCTGGACACGCCCGCGGCGCCCTCCGCGATGCCCACGTAGGCGCCGCCCAGGCCCACCACGCGCGCCGACCCCAGCAGCGCGCCGGAGTTGAAGTACAGACGTTCCGGACGGGGCTCCGTGGGAGCGTCGTCCTGGGCCAGGGCCGGGAGCGCGGCGAGGGACACCGCGCACGCCAGGGCCGCCAGGGTGCTACGCACGCCGTGAATCACCGGACAGCGGCCCCTTCGCTGAAGAGGCGGTCCGCCTCCGCCGCCAGGGCGGAGTCGCGGGACGTGAGGCCGCCCGCGTCGTGCGTCACCAGCGCCAGCGTCACCTTGCGCCACCGGATGTCGATGTCCGGGTGGTGGTCCGCGGCCTCCGCGGCCTTCGCCACTCGCTCCACGAAGGCGATGCCCTCCAGGAACGAGGGCGCTTCGTAGGTGCGGCGGATCATCCCGCCCTCGTGCTTCCAGGCGGGGTGCTGGGCGAGGAAGGTCTGGAGCGCATCCGGGGTGAGCAACGTGCGGTCGTAGGCCATGGCGGCCGTTCTACCCGCTCCCTTGCCCGATGGAAGCCCCGGCGCGTTCAATGCGCCGGGCTCCTTTGTCTCATTTCACGCGCGCGAAACCGCCTGCTTCCACTTTTCCAGGTGGCGCGCGCGCACCTCCGGCTTCATCTTCGGCTTGAAGGTCCGGTCCGCCTTCCACGCGCGGCGGATGGCGTCCGGGCTGGTCCACACGCCCGCGCCCAGGCCGCCCAGGAAGGCCGCGCCCAGGGCCGTGGTCTCCAGGTTGCGCGGGCGGACCACCGGCACGCCCAAGAGGTCCGCCTGGTACTGCATGAGCAGGTTGTTGGCCGCGGCGCCGCCGTCCGCCTTGAAGACGGGGATGTCCCGCCCGCTGTCGCGGCGCATGGCCTCCGCCAGGTCGTGGATTTGAAGGGCCACGCCCTCCAGCGTCGCGCGCGCCAGGTGCGCCACGGTGGTGGAGCGGTCGATGCCGGCGAACAGGCCGCGCGCCTCCGGGCGCCAGTGCGGCGCGCCCAGGCCCGCGAGCGCCGGGACGAAGACGACGTCGCCGGAGTCCTTCACGCTGGCGGCCAGCGCCTCCACGTCCGGGGCCTTCTTGATGACCTTGAGGCCGTCGCGCAGCCACTGCACGGCGGCGCCCGCGATGAAGGAGCTGCCCTCCAGCGCGTAGTGCGTGGTGTTGCCCAGCTTCCACGCCACGGTGGTGAGCAGCCCCGCGGTGGAGCGCACCGGCTGGGTGCCGGTGTTCATGAGCAGGAAGGCGCCGGTGCCGTAGGTGCACTTGGATTCGCCGGGGTCGAAGCACGCCTGCCCGAAGAGGGCCGCCTGCTGGTCGCCCGCCATGCCCGCGACGAGGATGCCGTCCGGCAGGCTGCGCATGCCGCGCGTGGTGCCGTACACCTCCGCGTTGCCTCGGATCTCCGGCAGGCACGCGCGCGGCACGCCCAGGAGCGAGCACAGCTCGTCATCCCAGTTGAGCGTGCGCAGGTCCATGAGCAGCGTGCGGCTGGCATTGGACACGTCCGTGACGTGGGCGACGCCGCCGGTGAGCTTGTGCACGAGCCACGAGTCGATGGTGCCGAAGCACACGTCGCCGCGCTCGGCGCGCTTCTTGGCGCCCTTGAGGTGCTGGAAGAGCCAGGTGAGCTTGGTGCCGGAGAAGTAGGGGTCCAGCACCAGGCCGGTGACTTCCCGCACGCGGGGCTCGACACCCTGGGCCTTGAGCTTCTGACAGATGTCCGCGGTGCGGCGGTCCTGCCAGACGATGGCGCGGGCCAGGGGCTCGGAGGTCTCGCGGTCCCACAGGCCCGTGGTCTCCCGCTGGTTGGTGATGCCCACCACGGCGATGTCGCGGCCGGTGAGGCCGGCGTCCTTGAGCGCGCGGGCGATGCACCACTCGCTGGTGTTCCAGATGTCGATCAGGTCGTGCTCCACCCACGACGGCTTGGGGAAGTGCTGGGGCAGCTCCTTGTAGGAGCGGCCCACCACCTGCAACCGGGTATCGAGGATGGAGACGTGGGTCCCCGTGGTGCCCTGGTCCAGCGCCAGGACGTATTTCGCCTTCGCCATGCGTGCGGAGCCTCTTTCGTCGGCCAATGGCCGGACACGGAAAGGGACCCTACTCCAAGAGAAGGCGCCCGCACCGACGGAGCGTGCGGGATGTCAGGCACCGGGAGATGTCCGTGGAACGCTCCCGTGCCTGCGTGGGGGTGCCGTGACGGTGCGCCTTGCCGGGGGAAGTCCACGGTACTTCCCGGCGCTGCCGTGCACGGCGGCCCGCTTTCAGTAACCCGTGGCCCTCGAGCGGTTGTTGAAGTAGCGGCGCAGGCCGTAGGCGCCGAGGCCCGCGAGAATCATCCGACCCAGCGAGCCGCCCGCACCGGAGGACCTGCGTCCCCGGTATCCATAGCCGATGGGACGGCGACCATAGGCGCTGCGTCCGCGGTTCCAGCCACTGCCCCTGAAGACGCTCCGTTGTGACGCGCCCAGCGCGCCCAGCAGCTTGGATAGCAATGCCATGGTGTCACTCCGTGGTGAGGGATACGCGGCCCGAGCGGCCTCGACGGGGGTCGGACCCGTGAAGGACGTGCGTGCGTTGAAAGGTGGGTCTCACACCGTGTGACGACACCCCGTGTCGAACGGGGCCCGTGAAAGCC
>NZ_RAWQ01000107.1:0-33719 GCF_003668965.1 Corallococcus sp. AB030 | reverse complement strand
GCCGCGACACCTTCACCTACCTGGGCGCCCGCCTGCGCCGCACGCCGCCCCGCTTCGTCGTCACCTGCGCCCGGGGCAGCTCCGACCATGCGGCCGTCTACGGCAAGTACCTCATCGAGACCACGCTGGGCCGCGCCGTCGCCTCGCTGGGTCCCAGCGTCGCGTCCGTCTACAACACGCGCTCCCTGGACCTGCGCGACGCGCTCTTCATCGCCGTGTCCCAGTCCGGCCAGAGCCCCGACCTCCTGCGCATGACCGAGGCCGCCCGCGCGGGAGGCGCCGTCGTGCTGGGCTTCATCAACGACGAGTCCTCGCCGCTGGCCGCGCTGTGCGACGTGCACATCCCCCTGTCCGCCGGCCCCGAGCACAGCGTCGCCGCCACCAAGTCCTATCTGCTCTCCGGGCTCGCCTTCCTCCAGCTCGTCGCGCACTGGTCTGACTCCGCGGAGCTGCATGACGCCGCCCGGCGGTTCCCGGACGCGCTGGAGGCCGCTGGGAAGCTCGACTGGTGGCCGGCGCTCTCAACGCTCAAGGACGCCAGCAGCCTCTATGTCGTCGGACGGGGCAGCGGCCTGGGCGCCGCGCTGGAGATGGCCCTCAAGCTCAAGGAGACGTGCCGTCTGCACGCGGAAGCCTTCAGCACCGCGGAGGTCCTCCATGGTCCGCTCGGGCTCGTGCGGCCGGGCTTCCCCGTGCTCGCGCTGGGGCAGGAGGACAACGCCGCGCAGGGCACTCGCGAAGTCGTGCAGCGCATGGTCGAACTGGGCGCGAACGTCCACACCGCCCTGCCCGTCCCCGGCGCGCAGGCTCTGCCCACGCTGCCGGACCTCCCCACGGCCATCGCGCCGCTCTGCCAGGTGCAGAGCTTCTACTTCGCGGTGCACCAGCTCGCGACGGCGCGAGGCCTGGACCCGGATGCGCCCGCGCATCTGCGCAAGGTCACGGAGACCGTGTGATGACGACCGTCCTCCAGGGCGCACGCGTCTTCACCGGGGACCAGGTCCTCGAAGGTCACGCCGTCGTCATCGAGGACGGCATCGTCCGCTCCGTGGTGCCCCAGACCGGACTCCCCACTGGAGCCACCGTGCACACGCTGCCCGGTGACACACTCCTGGCCCCCGGCTTCGTGGACGTGCAGGTCAACGGCGCGGGCGGCGTGCTCTTCAACGACACGCCTACCGAGGAGGCCGCGCTCGCCATCGCCTCCGCCATGCGCGCGTGCGGCACCACGGGCCTGCTCCCCACCTTCATCACCGACGACGCAGCCCGCATGCGCGAAGCCTGCGAGGCCGCGCTCATCGCCACCGCGCGCCCCGACAGCGGCGTGCTCGGCATCCACCTGGAAGGTCCCTTCATCAGTCGCGAGCGCGCTGGCGTCCACGTGCCCTCGTTCATCCGCACGCCCGATCCTCGCGACCTCGACTACCTCACCGCCCTGCCCCGCCGCTTCGCCGCGCACGGCGGCCGAGTGCTGATGACGCTCGCTCCCGAGTGCGTGGACGATGCCACCCTGCGCCGCCTCGCCACCGCAGGCGTCGTGCTCAGCGCGGGCCACACCGCCGCCACCAGCGAGCGCACCACCCAAGCTCTAAACACAGGCGTGCGAGGCTTCACCCACCTGTTCAACGCCATGCCGCCGGTGATGAACCGCCAGCCCGGCCCCGTCGTCGCCGCGCTCATCCATGACGACGCGTGGTGCGGCGTCATCGCGGACGGCGTGCACGTGCACGCGGACAACCTGCGCCTGCTCCTCAAGGTCAAACCGCCGGGCAAGGTGTTCCTCGTCACGGACGCCATGCCGCCCGTCGGCACGTCCGTCACGTCCTTCACCCTCCAGGGACGCACCATCCTGCGCCGCCACGGCCGCCTGGAGACGGAGGACGGCACGCTCGCGGGCGCGGACATCGACCTCACCGCGGCGGTGCGCCACTGCGTCCATGTGCTCAACGTGCCCCTGGAAGAGGCGCTGCGCATGGCCTCGCTCCATCCCGCCACCTTCATGGGGCTGCACGGCCACCGGGGCCGCATCGCCCCCGGCCATCGCGCGGACCTGGTGCTGTTGAAGCCGGACCTTTCCGTCCACACCACATGGGTGGGCGGGCAGGCGAAAAGCATTCACAGCGATTAACCCGGAAAAATGGGTGCGTGACTCCTTCCGCGTGTACCGCAGGCGAGGAGAACACGAATGCGTCGTAGCAAATGGATTGTGGGCTTGGTGGCGTCCGCGCTGACCGTCGCCGGTTGTGGCCAGGAGTCCTTCGCTCCCGAAGCCGAGGGCCCGGGCAGCGTGATGAAGGCACCGCTGGATGCCGCGTGGGCCGTGGGCGTCGCCTACTCCGTGGGCACTCGCGTCACCTTCGAAGGCCGCGTCTATGAGTGCCGTCAGGCCCACACGTCCCAAGCGGACTGGACGCCGACGGCCGTGGCGGCGCTGTGGCTGGACCTGGGCCCCGTCACGGGTGGTGGCGACACCACCGCGCCCGTCGTCACCGCGTCGAGCAGCAGCACGAGCGTCACCGCCGCGGGCTCCATCACCCTCTCCGGCAGCGCCACGGACAACGTGGGCGTGACCAAGATTGAAATCCTGGAGAACGGCACCCTCGTCGCCACCGCGTCCTCCTATACGCGGAGCTTCTCCGGCTCCGGCCAGAACGGCACGTACACGTACACCGTGAAGGCGTACGACGCCGCGGGCAACGTGGGCTCGAAGACCGTCACGGTCACCGTCTCCATCCCCTCCAACGGCGATGTCACCGCTCCCGTCGTCACCGCCAGCGCCAGCGCGTCGCGCATCACCGCCGCGGGCTCCGTCACCGTCTCCGCGAGCGCCACGGACAACGTGGGCGTGACGAAGATTGAAATCCTGGAGAACGGCTCGCTCGTCGCCACCGCGTCGTCGTTCACTCGCGCGTTCTCCACGTCCGCGCAGAACGGCACGTACACGTACACCGTGAAGGCGTACGACGCCGCGGGCAACGTGGGCACCAAGACCGTGAGCGTCGTGGTGGAGCTGCCCGGCACGCCTCCTCCGGGTGGCAAGCGCATCGTCGGCTACTTCACCGCGTGGGGCATCTACGCGCGCAACTACCAGGTCTCCAACGTCCCGGCGTCGAAGCTCACGCACATCAACTACGCCTTCTCCAACATCACTCCGGACGGCAAGTGCGTCCTCGGGGACTCGTTCGCGGACATCGACAAGGGCTTCGGCTTCCCCGGTGAGTGGGACCCCGGCGCGCTGCGCGGCAACTTCCGCGCGTTCAAGGAGCTGAAGAAGACGAACCCGAACCTCAAGCTGCTCATCTCCATTGGCGGCTGGAGCTGGTCCAAGTACTTCTCGCAGGTCGCCGCCACCTCCGCGTCGCGCACCGCGTTCGTGAAGTCCTGCGTGGACCTGTACGTGAAGGGCCAGTTCCCCGGCGTCACCCCGGCCAACGGCGTGGGCGTGTTCGACGGCATCGACGTGGACTGGGAGTACCCCACCGGCGGCGGCCTGCCGGACAACATCAGCAGCCCCGCGGACAAGGTGAACTACACCCTGCTCATGCAGGAGTTCCGCACCCAGCTGGCCGCCGTGACGGCGCAGACGGGCCAGCCCTACCTGCTCACCATCGCGTCGGGCGCGTCGCCGGACCTGCTCGCCAACAAGCAGGAGACCGTGAAGCTGGCCGGCATCCTCGATTGGATCAACGTGATGTCCTACGACTACCACGGCGCCTTCGAGAGCACGGTCAACTTCCACTCCGCGCTCGACCGCGTGACGGGTGACCCGGGCGCCACCGACGGCTTCTACACGGACGGCTCCATCGCCAAGATGCTCCAGCTGGGCGTGCCCGCCTCCAAGATCGTCGTCGGCGTGCCCTTCTACGGCCGCGGCTGGGGCAACGTGCCCAACGTGAACAACGGCCTGTTCCAGTCCGGCGTGCCCACCAAGGGCACCTGGGATGACGGCCAGTCCGGCCTCACCGGCGTGTTCGACTACAAGGACCTCAAGGCCAACTACGAGCGCGCGGGCTCCGGCTACACGAAGTTCTTCCACCCGGAGAGCAAGCAGGCCTACGTCTACAGCCCGTCCACGAAGGTGTGGGTGGCCTACGACGACGTGCAGAGCATCAACGCCAAGTCGGACTACATCCTGTCCAAGGGTCTGGGCGGCGCGATGTTCTGGGAGCTGAGCGGCGATGACGGCAGCCTAGTCAACGCGCTCTACACCAAGCTCCACTGACGTCCGCCCCCGAGTCAGGGGCACCCACACCGGGGCCGGCACGGGCATCACGCCCGCGCCGGCCCTGTGCGTTTTCGTGCCCTGGCCTTCACGGGCCCACCCCGCCCCACACCGGTCCGGCATAGAGTGGGACTCGGATGGGTTGCTTGCCCGCCGTCCGGGGCCACATGCAGGGGAAGGCCGTGACGGGTCCGCCTGTTCACTGGCGTCATCGCCCCCTGCCTGCCCCCGGGCGCCGTCGAACTTCGAGGAGAACGGATGTCGCGTTTCACATCGCTGGCCGCACTTGTCGTGCTCACCTGCCCCGTGCTGGGGCTCGCGAAGCCGAACGCGGACGACCGGGCCCGCGAGTACGCGGCCGAGGCCGTCAAGGCCGCCAACTCGCCACGCGGCGGCGCCGCACTCCTGCGCATGCACGCGCTGGTGGATGACGTGGAGGACCTCACCCCGCTGGTGAGCACCTACCAGCAGATTGCGTCGCGCCGCACGTCGGACGCGAACACGCGCACCACCGCGCAGCTGCTGCTCATGGACGCGGAGCGCTCGCGCGGCCGCATGGTGCGCGCCAACGAGGTCCGCCAGTGGCTGGGCTTCGTCAACGACTACTACGTCGTGGGCGGCTTCGAGAACGAGGGCAAGGCCGGCTGCGACACGGACTTCGGTCCGGAGGCCGCCAACCTGGACCTCACCGCGCGCTACCCCGGCGCCAAGGGCCACGAGGCCACCTGGCGCAAGCTGTCCGTCACGTCCGCTGACGGCTACGTGGACCTGGCCACCGCCGTGCGCCCCAACAAGGAGTCCGTGGCGTACGCGCTCACCTGGCTGGAAGTACCCCAGGACACGCGCGTGGCGCTGGGCCTGGGCACCTCCGGCGGCTACCGCCTGTGGGTGAACGGCCAGCTCGCGTCCAAGGAGGACCGCTACAACCTGCCGCGCCCGGACCAGACGCGCGTGTCGGTGAAGCTCAAGAAGGGCCTCAACCGCGTGCTGGTGAAGGTGTGCCAGGAGTCCGGCCCGCTGGGCTTCTACCTGCGCTCGGAGTCCGCGTCCGCCCGCGCCTCGCTGCCCGCCAAGGCCCCCGCCCTGGAGCGCATGCCCGCGCCCGCGCCGCAGCCCCTGCCCACGCTGACCTCCTCGCTGCGCGCGCTGGTGGAGAAGAACCCGGACGACGCGGCCCTGCGCGGCGACTACGCCCAGGTGCTGTCCTTCTTCCGCGCGTATGACGAGCGCGAGCACACCGCCAGCGCCGAGGCCGCGCTCGCCGCGGAGAGCGCCCCCAACGACGCGCGCCTGCAAGTGCTGGCCGCCAACACCCAAACGGACGACCTCAACGAGCGCCGCCGCTTCCTGGAGGCCGCCGTGAAGGCGGACCCCACCTACGCCCCGGCGCGCCTGGCGCTCGCGGACCATGAGATGGACCGCGGCCACCCGGAGCGCGTGCAGCCGATGCTCGCTCCCATCATGGAAGTAGAGGACGGCCGCAACGTGCCGGGCGCGCGCCTCCTGCTCGCCCGCGCGGCGGAGGCCCTGGGCGAGCGTGCCCGGGCGCACGCGCTGATCGAGGAGGCCTTCCGTCAGCAGCCGCGCGTGCCCCGCGTGGTGCGCGTGGCCGCCGCGGCGTCCCGTCAACTGGGCCGCGCCCAGGAGGCCATGGACCGCATGCGCGTGGTGCTGGCGCTGCGCTACGACGATTCCAACACCCGCCGCCAGCTGGCCTCCATGCTCGCGGACGCGGGCAAGGTGGACGCCGCCGAGCGTGAGTACGCGAAGCTCACCGACCTGAACCCCTTCGACAACGGCAGCCGCGTGCGGCTGGCGGAGCTGAAGGCCGCCAACGGCGCCGCGGAGGAGGCCACCGTCCTCTTCACCGAGGCCAAGGCGCTCTCTCCGGATGAGCCGGAAGTGTACGAGCGCGAGGGCCGCGCGCTGCTGGCCGCCGGTCAGCGCGAGCCCGCCCTGGCCGCCTTCGAGAAGTCGCTGGTGCTGCGCCCGCAGAACCCCGGCCTCAAGGAGGCCCTGCGCACGCTCAAGGGTGAGTCCGAGAGCGCGGGCACCCAGTACCTGGTGGACGCGAAGCCCCTGTCCAAGGAGGCCGAGGGCTACATGAACGAGGACGCCCTGTACCTCGTGGACAACACCTACGTGCGCGTGCAGAAGAGCGGCCTGTCCAGCCGCATGCAGCAGATGGTGGTGCGCGTGTACAACCAGCGCGGCGTGGATGCGTTCCGCAGCGTGCCGGTGACGTACTCGCCGGACCGCCAGGAGGTGCGCGTGCTGCGCGCCCGCGTGACGAAGCCGGACGGCTCCGTGGTGGACAGCTACGGCGACGCGGACCGCAACATCAACGAGCCGTGGACGGGCATGTACTACGACGCCCGCGCGCGCATCCTGTCGTTCCCGTCGCTGGCCGCCGGTGACACGCTGGAGCTCACCTACCGCCTGGACGACACCGCGCAGGACAACCTGCTGTCGGACTACTGGGGCGACGTGGAGAGCGTGCAGGGCGTCTACCCGAAGGTGCGCTTCCAGTACGTCGTGGACATGCCCAAGGAGCGGCCGCTGTACTGGAACAAGAGCCGCCTGGCTGGCGTGGACCAGCAGCAGGAGGCCCCCGAGTCCGGCCGCACCGTGTACCGCTTCGGCGCGAAGCACGTCTCCAAGGTGGTGCCGGAGCCGGGCATGCCGGGCTGGGCGGAGGTCGCCCAGAACCTGCACATCTCCACGTACAAGACGTGGGACCAGGTGGGCCACTACTGGTGGGGCCTGGTGCGTGACCAGCTCCAGCCCAACGCGGAGCTGAAGACCACCGTGGACCAGGTGCTCACCGGCGTGGACCGCAAGGACCAGCTGGCCGTCGTGCGCGCCATCTACTCCTTCGTCGTCACCAACACCCGCTACGTGGCGCTGGAGTTCGGCATCCACGGCTTCAAGCCGTATCGCGTGGACCGCGTGCTGGCGCGCCGCTTCGGCGACTGCAAGGACAAGGCGAGCCTCATCCACTCCATGCTGAAGGTGGCGGGCGTGGACAGCCGGCTGGTGCTCTTGCGCATGCGCAACCTGGGCGCGCTGGACGCGGAGCCCGCGTCGCTGGCGGCCTTCAACCACGCCATCGCGTACGTGCCCAAGTTCGACCTGTACCTGGACGGCACGGCGGAGTTCCACGGCGCCAAGGAGCTCCCCAGCGCGGACCGCGTGGCCAACGTGCTGGTGGTGGACCCCAACGGGACGAGCAACTTCCTCACCACGCCGGAGGCCAAGGCGGAGGACAACAAGACGACGCTGGCCATGGACGTGGCGCTGCGGCCTGACGGCGGCGCGGACGTGAAGGGCCAGAGCAGCGTGTCCGGCCAGTCCGCGCCGGACTACCGCCGCGCCTACCGCCCGGAGTCCACGCGCAAGTCCACCTTCGAGCGCGCCTGGGCCCAGAGCTTCCCCGGCCTCACCGTGCGAGAGGTGAAGCTCAGCGACACCACCCGCCTGGATGACGACGTGACGCTGGACTTCAACATGGGCATCCCGCGCTACGCGGAGGTGCTGCCCGGCGGCAGCCTGCGCTTCCTGCCCTTCGGCACGGGGCGCACCTACCAGCAGGCGTACGCGTCGCTCGCCGAGCGCCGCTTCGACCTGGTGATGTCCAGCCCCTGGGTGAACACCTTCAAGCTGCGCTACACGCTGCCCGGCGGCTACACCGTGGCGGAGATGCCGCAGGCGGTGGAGGAGACCACCCAGTTCGGCCGCGTGAAGCTCAGCTACCGCGTGGAGAACGGCGCGCTCGTCGCCGACGGCGAGGTGGCCCTCTCCGTCGCCCGCATCAAGGCGGACGAGTACCCCCAGTTCCGTGAGTTCCTGGGCCGGGTGGACCGCGCCTTCGGCCGCCGCATCCTGCTGCAGGGGCCGGGGCAGAAGACGGCTTCGCGGTAATCGCGGACACTCGCGGCGCCTGCCTGGTGTCGCATGAGCACGGAGGGCTTGACCCGGACGCGGCCCTCCGTGCTTAAGCAGATGCATGCACCCTGCACGCGCGCTCGTCCTTGGCTGCCTGCTGGTGGCGACGGTCGCCACCGCCGCCACCCCCGTCGTCCAGCTCCCCGAAGGTGGCCGGGCGGTGGAGGTCATCCCCAAGGGCGTGCTGTGCGGCCCGGTGCGCGGCGGCTGGGTGCTGGAGGGCCGCACGCTCAAGCCGCCCACGCGCGCGGATGACGCCAGCCGCACGCTGGAGCTGAAGGTCGCCGCGGACGAGGCCTCCTGCGCCACGGCCACCGACACCGTGGTGGTGGTGGCCACCGGGCCCTTCCCGCGCATCGACAGCGCCGCCACCACGTTCTACCCGGATGACGGGCGCCTGGAGCTCAAGGGCACTGGCCTGAAGAACGTGGCCATCGCCTGGTCCGGGACACCCCGGGGCGTGGATCCGAAGACGGCCTCCGTGGACGGCCAGGACTTCTGCCTGGAGCCCAACGCCCCCAACGAGTGCGCCGTCCCGCTGACGCCCGGCCTGCCCACGGACGCGACGCTGTCGTGGGTCCCCGCCTACGGCCGCAGGGGCGCGGGCGTGTCGACGTACGACGCCAACGGGCGCTTCCTGGACGACGAATACTTCCGCCTGCGCCCCGGCCGCACCGTGCTCACGCGGCCCCTGGTGCAGTCCTCCGGCGTGGACCTGTCCAAGGGCCCCGGCTACGCGGCGGTGACGCACTCGGAGGCCATCGCGTCCGTGGACTGCGGCACCGCGCGCTGCGAGGTGACCGAGGGCGCCGTGTCCATCCGCAACGTGCCGGGGTTGAACCCCACGGTGTCCTTGCGCCTGCGGCTGGTGCCGCGCGTGTTCTTCGCGAAGGGCGACGCGCTGGAGACGTCCTTCTCCGAGACGCTGCCCGTGCTCGCGTGCCCCATCACCGCCGTGGACGGCACCGTGCTGCGCGACGCGGAGGACTCCGGACTGGTGATGCGCCTGGACGCCGCCTGCGCGCACGACCCGCGCGGCCTGTTGTGGACGGTGAACGGCGCGCGCGTGCGGGTGGAGCGCGTGGTGAAGGCGCAGGACGGCACCTACGTGCTCCTGCGCACCAGCGGCACCAACGAGCCGCAGGTGACCGTCACCGCCATCACGTCACGCGTGGACGGCACGGTGGTGGCGTCGGAGACGGCGGACACGAAGCCCGTGCCGGACCCGCGCGCGACGCTGGAGTTGCCCGGCCACGGCAGCATCGACTTCGTGCCCACCAACCGCCCGGCGGAGGTGACGGTGGCGTCCAACGGCGGCCTGGGCCGCTTCGTCCTGCGCCCGCTGGGCGGCGCGTACACCGTGACGATGCGAGAGACCACCACGCTCATCCAGGGCGAGGCCACCGCCGGCGGCTTCGTGTCGCTGCGCTTCGCCTACCGGCTGCCCACGCTGCCCGCGGAGCTGGCCACGTCCGACCTGTTCGTCACCAACGAGCGCGTGCAGCGCGCGGTGCGTGAAGCCAGCGTGCCCACCAACGTGGAGAACCTGGTGGAGTTCATCTGCGCGGATAAGGAAGGCAACGACGAGAAGCTCGCGCCCAGCCGTCCGCACCGGCTGGAGTACGGCATGCGCAACACCTGCCGCGTCATCATCCACCGCGAGCGCCTCACGCTGGAGGAGGGCAACCAGGAAATCACCCTGCGCATCACCGTGACGAAGTCCGACAACTCCATCCGGGGCGAGAGCAGCGTGGACCAGCGCCTGTTCCTGCGACCCAAGGGCGAGGTGCGCGTCATCCCCGTGCAGGGCAACCTGGGCCAGTACGACCGCATCCTCGTGCAGGTGGCGCACGTCGCGGATGAGTCCCGCTACGCCCTCTCCACGGTGGACCGCACGGGCCTGCCGTCCGCGCAGTGGACCGCCATCGTGCGCGGCGGCATGTTCCGCCTCTACACCATGGCCACCATCCCCGCGGGCCTCTACCGCGCGACGCAGCCCACGGGACAGCTGGCCATCAACTTCGGCGTGCTGTCGCGCCTGGCGCTGCTCAACAACGAAGGACAGGAGCGCCTGCTGGGCATCGAGATGGGCCTGATGGGCCTGGGCCTGGTGCCGCAGTCCGGGGACATCCAGTTCCCGCCCACGCTGGCGGCCGTGCTGGGCCTGGGCCTGCGCGTGCCCATTGGCCCGGGCGCGGCGGTGGGTGCCAACGCATGGATTGCCCGCGAGTTCCGGGGCGACATCACCCGGCGCACCAGCGGCGACCCCACCACCGACACCGTGGTGCCCTCCAGCAAGTGGTCCTTCATCTTCGGACCCAGCATCTCCGTGGGCAACGTGGGCTTCAACCTCTGAAGCCCACGGGGCGCCCCTCGGCTACTTCCCGAGCAGCGCCTTCAGGAACCGCCGCACCTCCGGCGGCCCCTCCACGCGGTACGCCGCGCACGTGTGCTTGTTGCCCGCGTGCACGGTGATGCCGCCCGGGGGCACCGCGGCGAAGAGGTCCTCGTCGGTGACGTCGTCGCCCATGGCCACCACGCGCACGTCCGGCGCCTCCTGCTTCAGCACCTCCGGCACCACGCGGCCCTTGTTGACGCCCCGGGGCCGCACCTCCACCACCCGGTCGCCGGGCAGGATGTGCATGGGCTCCTGGGAGAACTTCTCGTAGAGCAGCAGGCGCAGCTCGCGCGCCTGGAGCGCTCCGAACTCCGCGTCCACCTTGCGGTAGTGCCACGCGAGCGACGCCGTCTTCTCCTCCACGAAAGAGCCCGTCACCCGCGCCGCGAACGCGTCCAGCACGGGCTTCACCTTTGGCTTCCACTCGAAGGACACGCCCGGCAGTGCCTGCCACGGCTGGCCCAGCCGCATGCGCGACCACAGGCCGTGCTCCGCGTGCAACCCCACGGGCAGCTCACCGAACCACGCCTCCAGCGTCTCGCGCGGGCGGCCGCTCACGATGTGCACGGAGATATCCGGCCGGGCGCACAGCTCCTGGAGCAGCGTCATCAGCTCCGCGTCCGGCGCGGCCAGCTCCGGCATGGAAGCGAAGCCCACGAGCGTTCCGTCGTAGTCCAGGAACAGCACCTTGCGGCCCGGCCCCTTCAGCTTGTCCAACGCGAGCATGCCGTCCGGCAGCGGCGGCTTCTCCGCCACCGAGGGCAGCCCCTGGAGCCGGTCCAGGAAGCTGGCCACCCACCAGTGCACGTCCCGCGCCTTCACGCCCGCGCGCAGGTTGCGCATGCGCTCCTGGCGCTCGGGCCTGGGCATCTCCAGCGCCTGTTCGATGGCGTCCGCCATGCCCTCCACGTCGTAGGGGTTCACCAGCAGCGCGTCGCGCATCTCCGCCGCCGCGCCCGCGAACTCGCTGAGCACGAGCACGCCGTCGTCGTCCGGACGGGCCGCGCAGAACTCCTTGGCCACCAGGTTCATGCCGTCGCGCACGGGCGTCACCAGCATCACGTCCGCGCCGCGGTAGAGGCTCACCAGCTGCTTCTCGTTGAGCGAGCGGTAGAGGTAGTGCACGGGCGTGCTGTGCACGGTGCCGTAGAGGCCGTTGATGCGGCCCACCAGCTCGTCCACCGTCTCGCGGTATTCGGCATAGGCCTGCACCTGCGTGCGGCTGGGCACGGCCACCTGGATGAAGCGCAGGCGCCCGCGCAGGGCCGGCTCCCGCTCCAGCACTCGCTGCACCGCGAGCAGGCGCCGGGGAATGCCCTTGGTGTAGTCCAGCCGGTCGATGCCCACGAGCAGCCGCTCGCCACGCGAGCGCTCCTGTAGCGTCTTCACCTCGTCCAGCACCGCGGGCTCGCGCGCCAGCGTCTCGAAGGCGGTGGAGTCGATGCCCATGGGGAAGGCGCCCACGCGCACCTCGCGCCCCTGGAAGAGGACGCGGTCGATGTCCGTGTCCAGCCCCAGGTGCCTCAGCAGCGTGCCGGAGAAGTGCCGCACGTAGCTCACCGCGTGGAAGCCGATGAGGTCCGCGCCCAGCAGGCCCCGGAGCAGCTCGCCGCGCCGGGGCAGCGTGCTGAAGATTTCGGACGACGGGAACGGGATGTGGTGGAAGTAGCCGATGCGCGCGTGAGGCAGGCGCTGGCGCAGCATCCCGGGCACCAGCATGAGCTGGTAGTCATGCACCCAGATGGTGTCGCCCGGCTGATAGTGCTTCGCGGCCAGGTCGGCGAAGCGCTCGTTCGCCTTGCGGTAGGCGTCCCAGTCCCGGTCCTGCCGGGGGACGCGGTCCAGCATGTAGTGACACAGCGGCCAGAGCACCCGGTTGGAGTAGCCCTCGTAGAAGCGGCTGACCTCGCTGGCGGACAGGTACAGCGGCACGCAGCGCAGGTCCGCCAGCTGCTTCTCCACCTGCGAGCGCTGGGCGTCCGTCAGCCGCGAGACATCCCCGGGCCAGCCAATCCACATGCCTCCGGAGCGCTCATGCGGGCGGCTGAGCCCGGTGGCGAGCCCCCCGGCGCTGCGCACCACGGAGACGACATCCTTCTCCGCCTTGACGGTGACGGGAAGACGGTTCGAAACGAGCAGGAGTCGAGCCATAGACCCACTAGCTCTATTCACCCCCTCCGGGAATGGCTACCACCTTGTGCGCCTGGCTGACGTTTGAGGGCCCCTGCCCCGCCCGTGCCCAGCCGAGCCGGACCAGCAACTCGGGCTCCTTCCCTGCCTTCCAGATGAAGGCGTCCAGCACGTAGTGCGTGGCCTGCGGCAGCGCAAGCAGCGGCACCACGAGCGCCAGCACATCCGCCTCCAGGACGGGACCACTGTCGCCGAACAACACCGGGCGGTCGTGCCACACCAGCACGTCCCACAACCCTTCTTCCAAGAGCGCCAGTCCCGCGAGGAACAGCAGGAAGCCCGGCAGCCCCGCACGCAGGAGCACGCCCAATTCGCCGAAGCCCCCTTCCGCGTGGCGCCCGCGCGCGTAGCGGAACAGCAGCGCGAAGTACGGCACGCCGTGCAGCACCACGTTCATCACCGTGAACGCGAAGTCGTCCCGCGCGAGCACGATGCCGCCGAACCACGCCACCCACGTGGCCACGACCAGCAGCATCTTGCCGGCCTGCACGCCTTCACCCCGCGCGATGCGCAAGCACTGGAAGCCCGCCCACAGCGTGAGCACCGCCGCGTGCGCGCCCAGCGCCGCGGTGCCCATCCACCGCGGGAGGCCGGAGATGAAGTCGTTCTCCACGAACCACCAGAACGAGCGAGGCAGGTTCGCGTGCCACCACACGACGGGGCCCAGCGTGGCGGCGTAGATGGCCGCGGCATCCAGGCGCCGCTCGAAGGCGGACACGCGCGCCTTGCGGTCGTAGAGCGCCATCCAGCCGTACTGCTGGCGGATGAAGTGGAACAGCGCCACGTACGCGAACAGGCTCCAGAACGCGCCGGGAGACACCATGTACGCGAAGACACCCGCCGTGTACGCGGCGAGCGGCGCGCCCACGTAGAGGCCCGGGCGGCGCGACACCTCGTCGCCGTCCAGGTACGTGCGGAACAGCGTGGACCAGACGTGCGCCACGTCCACGCCCACCACGAACAGGAGCCACGCCCACGCGGGCGTGTCCCCCACCGCTCCCAGCCACGGCGCGGCCAGCACGAAGACCACGGACACAAGAGCGCTGCCGGCGAACACGGAGAGGTCCGCGCCAGGGCCGAACAGCCAGGCCTGCGCGGGCGAAAGGAGACGGGGCATCGGGACCGGGAGATTAGCGCATTCTCCGGTCCTCCCCGGTCCTGGCACACCCACCTGACTTACCCGGTATTCAACCAATCCCTTGCATCTGAGCAGTCATTGAGATGGAAGCCGCTCACGGCCAAGACGGCGCGTGCGTGTCATTCCGTACGCGCGATTCGTTAGGCTTTGCGCCCCGCGCCCTCCTTTCCACCGGTCCCCGTCTGGAAGGGCGCGCTCCCACGCCCATGCGCAATGCCTCACCGGTTCCGGCCCGCCGGAATGTGACGTCCTCCACGCTGCTCTGCCTGCTCCTCGCCTCACTTCCCGCCCTGGGCGCCGAGCGCGCCTTGCCCTGGGAAGGGCCGGCCTTCACGGCTTCCGCCTCCGCCATGGCCACCAGCGCCGCGAAGCTGCCCGCGCCGGCGGGGGGCGGTGACGTGGAGGTCCTGCTGCGGGAAGGGAACTACCAGGAGCTGGGGCCCCACCGCTGGCGCACCACCCACCGCAACGTCTTCCGCATCCTCACCGCCGCGGGCGTGCGCCAGTGGGCCGAGGCCCGCGCCGAGTGGTCCCCCTGGCGCCAGCAGCGCCCCGTCCTCCGCGCCCGCGTCATCACGCCGGATGGGAAGGAGCACCCGCTGGATGAAGGGACGTTGCACGACGCGCCCGTGGAGGACTCGGCGCCGGACGTCTACAGCGACACCCGCGCGTTGCGCGCGCCGCTCCCCTCGCTGCGGCCCGGCAGCATCGTGGAGATGGAGTCGGTGGTGGAGGACACGCAGGCGTTCTTCGACGCGGGCGTCGTCACGCACTTCTACTTCGCCAGCCCTGTGCCCGTGCGCAAGGTGCGCCTGGCCATCGACGTGGCCCCCAGCACCCAGCTCGCGCTGCGCGTCCAGGGGCTGCCGCTGGAGCCGCTGCCGCAGCACCAGTCCGACCGCAAGCGGCTGAGCTTCGAGGGCGGCCCCTACGCCGCCGTGACGGCGCTGGAAGCGGACATGCCCGCGGCCCAGGCCTTCCAGCCGCACGTGGCCTTCTCCACGGGCCGCTCCTGGAACGAGGTGGCCCGGGCCTATGACACCATCGTCGAGGAACAGCTGGATGGCTCGTCGCTCCAGGCCCGGGCCCGCGCGCTCGCGAAGGGCTCCAAGGACCGTCGCGTCGTGGCGCAGCGGCTGCTGGAGGAGGTGCGAGAGTCGGTGCGCTACACGGGCCTGGAGTTCGGCGCCGCCGCCATCGTTCCCGCTCCGCCGAAGCAGGTGCTCGCGCGCCAGTACGGCGACTGCAAGGAGATGTCCACGCTGCTCGTGGGCCTGCTGCGCGGCGCGGGCATCCCCGCCCACGTGGCGTTGGTGCGCTCCGGGCGCGAGGACGTGCCTGAGCTTCCGGGCATGGGCTTCTTCAATCACGCCATCGTCCACGTTCCCGGGACGCCCGCCCTGTGGATCGACCCCACGGATCCAGGCGCGGAGGCCGGGATGCTCGCCCCGGAGCTTCAGGGACGTCACGCGCTGGTGGCCGCGCAGGACACCCAGGGGCTCACCGTCATCGACGAGGCGCCCCCTTCGGCGAATACCGCCCTCTTCACCCGCACCGTGGAGCTGTCCGACGAGGGCCCGGCCCGCGTGAAGGAGACGCGCGAGCTGTCGGGCTCGCTGGCGGTGCAGTACCGCCGCCTGCTGCGCGCGGTGCGCCCGGACGACCTGCGCCGCAACCTGGAGGCGCTCGCCACCGCGCAGTACCAGGGCACCCTGGAGGGCCTGAAGCACACGTCGCTGGAGGAGGGCACCGGCCCCTTCCGGCTGGAGCTGGACGTCGCGTCCGCGCGCTTCGCCACCACGGGCTGGCGCGGCGTGCGCGTCCCCCTGCGGCTCGACTCGCCCCTGGCCTGGCTGCCGGACTCACTGGACGACGTACGGGAGCTGCTGCCGGACGAACTGGGCCGCAAGCCCGCCCTGCCCTCGAAGCGCAAGGCGGACCTGGTGCTCCCGGTGGCCTACCGCGCGGAGGTGCGCTACCGCCTGCGCCCGCCCCAGGGCTTCGGCGTGCGGACCGTCCCCCGCGACGAGACGCTGTCCCTGGGGCCCGCCACGCTCGCGCTGGCCTACACGCGCGAGTCCGACGGCGGCCTCAGCGCCACCTTCCGCTTCGACACCGTGAAGCGCCGCTACACGCCGGACGAGGTGACGGCCTTCCGCACGGCGCTGGCCACGTTCGCGCACCGGGCACCGATGGAGGTGGAGTTCGAGGACCGGGGCGCCCGGCTGGTGGAGGCGGGGCGGGTGAAGGACGGCCTGGACCTCTACGAGAAGCGGCTCACGTCGCGCGCGGATTCGGCGCAGGTGCGCGCGCGCTACGCCGGCACGCTCTTGCGGTTGGGCTTTGGCGAGCAGGCCCGCATCGAGGCGCGCCGGGCCGTGGAGCAGCAGCCGTCCTCGCCGCTGGTCCACCACGTGCTCGCGTGGATCCTGCAGCACGACCCGCAGGGACAGCCGATGCTGCCGGGCGCGGACCTGGAGGGCGCGGTGGCGGCGTGCCGCAAGGCCATCGCGCTGGAGCCGGACAACATCTCCGCGAACGTGCTCCTGGCGGACCTGCTGGAGCACAACCGCGAGGGCGAGCGCTTCGGCCGGGGCGCGCCTCTCGCCGAGGCGGTGGCCACCTGGCGCCACCTGCGCGATGACCTGCACGCACAGGACGTGGACGACCGGCTCATCGCGGCCCTGTTCCGCTCGGGCGCCACCGCCGAGGCGCTGGAGACCGCGCGCAAGGCCGCGCCCTCCGACCTGCGGACGAAGGTGCTGGTGATGACCACGGCGGAACGCCAGGGCATCCCGGAGGCCATCGCGGCGGCGGACCTCGAGTTCGAGGGGCCGGACGCGCGCCGCCAGGCGCTGGCGCTCGCGGGCAATCACCTGCTCACGCGGGGCCGGGCCGGTGACGCGGTGAAGCTCTTCGAGGCGGCGCTCAAGGGCGCCTACGACCCGGACCGCCAGTTCCAGCTGGAGCTGGCGAAGAACGCCCGCGACGGCAAGAACGCGAAGGAGGAGAAGGGGCCGGAGGCGCTGGTGCGCCGCATCGTCAAGGCGGCCTGGACGGCGCGCGACGCGAAGGACTTCAAGGCCACCATCCGCCCCTTGCTGTCCAACCGCGACCGCGAGGACAGCACGCTGGACCGCAAGCTGGAGCTGCTCCAGGCCCAGGCCTCGCGCTTCTCACGGACCTCCCTGGACACCGTGGGCGAGTCCTCCATGGCGGACCTCGCGGTGGCCGCGCTCGACCTCAAGGTGGAGGGACAGGAGAAGATCGGCTACCGGGTGCGGCTGAAGTTCCTGCTGGGCGCACAGGTGTACGAGGACGCCTGGTACATCGTGAATGAGAGCAACCAGCTGCGCCTGCTGGGCTCGGTGACGGATCCGCGCCCGCTGGGAGCGGAGGCGCTGCGATGGCTGGATGCCGGCAAGCTCAAGCAGGCCCTGGTGTGGATTGAATGGGCCGTGGCGGACACCCGCGCGGTGGAGCCGACGGGCCTGTCCCCCCTGGCCTCCTTCGCGAACACGCTGCGGGGCTTCTCCGGAGCGGAGGGCGTGACGCACCTGCGCGCCGCATGCGCCTACCTGGGCGCGAGCACGGGGGACGCGCGCGTCCTCGCCGCGCTGCGGGCCCAGGCGCAGTACGCGTCGGGCCAGGAGCGGCACCGGCTGATGATGGCGCTGGCGGTGGCCACGCGGGCGAACGGCCAGAGCCCGAACGCCGAGGTCATCCTGGACGAGGTGCGCTCGGACGTACCGCAATCCGCGGATGCCTTCTGGCTCAAGCGCGAGATGCTCTCTGAGAGCGGCCGGTGGGCGGAGCTGCGCCAGGTGTCCGAGAGCCGGCTCGGGCTGCTGCACACGGACAGCCTTGGCTTCGAGTCACTGATGCTGGCCTCCCTGAACCTGGGCAACTGGGCGAGGCTGGACGAAGCCACGCGCGAGCTGATGGACCTGGGAGGCGGGGGGGCTGATGCGTACCGGACCCTGGCCTGGGCGGCGCTGTACCGCGGCCGGGTGAGGCCCGAGGACATCGCGTGGGCCCAGAAGGCCGTGCGCCTGGGCGCGGAAGGAGACACGACGCCCACCGCCCTGCTCGCCGCGCTGCTGGCGGAGTCCGGCAAGCTGGTGGAGGCACGAAAGCTGGTGGACGACGCCATGGACCTGGGCGGCGCGGACACTCCGGCAAACGCGGGCCTGCTCTACGTGAAGGCCCGGCTCGCGGAGTCCTTCGGGCTGACGGAAGCGGCCCGGGGGCTCTATCGCGCGGTCCCCCGCGACGACACATCTGACTCGCGCTCGTTCCACCGGCTGGCGCAGGCCCGCCTCAATCGCCGGTGAGCCACCCTGCGGGTTTCCACATGGGTCCACAATCACCGGATGCTTGCTGCCTGATCAGAAAATGCGACCAGCAGCGGCGTTCGCGAACAGCCGCCGTGGAATCTTCCTGAGACAAAGGGGCGGTTTAAAGACAACAACCCGACACGTGAGACTAACTTGCAAGGTTTTCCTTCCTGGGCGTTATCATGGTTGAAGACACACAGACGCAGGGCTGAGCGAGGAGGCTGTCATGTCCGGAACGGCGATGATGAATGGACTGGTTCACACCTCGGACCTCGAGTGGAAGCCGCTCGGGCCTGGAACGTCCTACCGCCTGCTGCGCGTGAGCGCGGAGACGGGTGTGTGGAGCGCCATCCTGAAGATGGAGAAGGGCGCCGTCTTCGCGCCGCACAAGCACCTGGGACCGGCGGAGATCTTCATCCTCTCCGGCTCGACGCAGGACCGCCTGGGCATCACCCGCGCGGGCGACTACGAGTTCGAGCCGCTGGGCGCCGAGCATCCCGCCACCACCGCGCTGGAGGAGTCGCTCGTGCACTTCACCGCGCACGGCCCCATCGCGTTCCATGACGACAAGGGCCGCATCGTGATGCTGCTCGACTCGGAGTTCTTCCTGAAGGCCCAGGAGCAGGAGCCGCAGTACAGCATCAAGAAGGCGGCCTGACGCACTGCAAGGCTGTGTTTCACACGCCGGGTGTCTGACTTTGACACCCGACGTCACGGCAGGCGGCCAGGTATCAGGCCGCCTCCAGCAGGCGCAGGAAGGCCCGGGCCGCGTCGGCGTCGCTGATGGAGCCCAGCCCCTCGCTCACCTGCAGCTCCGTGGACACGACGCCGGGCACGCGCGTCCGTCCGAAGCCTCCCGCCACCCAGACCCGGTCCTCGCGCGCGATGCGGTCGCGCTGGCGGCTGTACACCTGGGGTGAGCCACGCAGGAACACGTGGAACATGTTCGTCTGCACGGGCTGCGGCAGCACGGTGACGCGGGAGTCCGCCGCGATGAGCGTGGTGAGCGCCTTCGCGCGCTTCACGTAGCCGGGGATGGCGGTCAGCGCCGCGTCGAAGCGCATGGCGGCGGAGGCCACCAGCGGGGCCAGGTGGAACAGGTTGCCGCCGTGCCGGTGGCGCCACACGCGCGACTCCTTGATGAAGTCGCGGTTGCCCACCAGCATCGCGCCGCCGATGCCGCCCACCATCTTGTAGAAAGACACGTAGACGGAGTCGAAGCCCTTGCAGATGTCCGCGTAGGAGCGGCCGTAGAAGGGCTGGCTCTCCCACAGCCGCGCGCCGTCCATGTGCAGCTTCACCTTCTTGTCGCGACACGTGCGCTTGAGCTCCTGGAGCTGCTCCCACGTCTGGAGCTGCCCGCCCAGCCAGCGCACCGGCAGCTCCACGCTGACACTTCCCAGCGTGTCGCGAGCACCGGTCACATCCTCCGCCAGCAGCGGCCGCGTCCACGGGCCCAGGTTCACCGCGCGCAGCTGGTGCAGCACGGAATAGGCGTCGTCTTCATGCAGCACGTGGTGCGACGACGGGTGCACGCCCACCGTGCGCACGTTGCTCGCATCCGCGTAGATGCGCAGCGCGATGAGCTGCGCCATGGTGCCCGTGGGCATGAAGCACGCGTCCTCGAAGCCCAGCAGGTCCGCGAGCTTCTTCTCGAAGGCCTGCACGAAGTCGCCGTTGCCATAGAAGTCGCTGGTCAGCTTCTGGCGCTGCATCCACTCGCCAATGCGCACGTACTCCGCGCCGTCGTCGGACGTGGAGGCCACCGGCAGCGACGCGGTGCAGCCCTTGCGCAGCTGTTCATACTCGGCTTGCGAGACGGGCTTGGGGGCCGCCTCCGCGGCGGGGACGCCCGCGAGCCCCGGCGACTTGACGGTGCGCAGGGACGGCGTGCCTCCGTCCGGAGCCGCCTGGCTCCGGGTCGGGAACAGCGTGGAGCCCGCGAGCAGGCTGGTGAGTCCGAGGAACTCCGCCCGGCTGAAGCGACTGTCCTTCATGTGCCCTTCCCTCCCGCTTCCAATGGCTACAACCAACTGGCGCTCTTGAGCCCCATTCCCGCCAGGGCCCGCTCCGCGGCCTGAACGCCGAACCAGTTGGCCTCTTCGAAGAGGGCCATGCCGCCCAGGTCCGTGTGCGCGAAGTGCAGGTGCCGCCCCAGGCTCTGTTGCGCGGCGCGGCGAGCTTCGCCCCAGAGGAAGCCCGGCTGGGGCCGCACCATGGCGTGACCCCAGCGTTGCACCTCCAGCCGCTGCGCGAGCGCGCCCACCCCGGGGTGCGCCGGCAACAGGTCCGCCATCACCAGCGCCTCCCAGTCCCCGTACGTCGCGGAGAGGGCCTGATTGCGCTCCGCCTTCACGTCCGCGCCGGCCATCGGCAGGTACCAGGTGAGCACCGTGGGCCCGCGCGAGTCCTGGCGCAGCGACTGGTGCGTAGCCACCACGTAGCCCAGGCTCCGGCTCTCGTAGAAGACGTTGTCCCAGGCCAGCGGGAAGCCCCGAGACGCCGGTGGCGCGGACACCGTCAGGTTCGCCACCACCCACGGGCTGTAGACGAAGGCGTCCATCCACGCGGGTCGCGCCTCGCGCCACGGCGCCACCACGTGCGCGGCGACGAAGCGCGGGCACGCCAGCACCACCTGCCGCGCACGAAAGGCCCGGGGCGCCCCGGTGCGCGCATCCAGCGCGTGCACGCGGCAGCCGTCCTCTCCCGGCTCCACCGTGTGCACCAGCACCTGCGTCTCCAGCTGACGCGGACCCAGCGACGACGCCAGCTGCTTCACCAGCCGGCCGTTGCCCTCGGGCCAGGAGAGGAAGCCGTCGCTGCGCTCACCCTTCCCGTTCTGCCGCGCGGCGAAGTACCAGATGCCTGCCCAGGCGGAGACGTGCTCGGAGGTGGTGCCGTAGTCGTCGCGGCACGCGTAGTCGACGAACCACTTCAGCCGGGGCGAGCGGAAGCCCTCCGCCGCCATCCACTGCGCCATGCTCAGCGCGTCCAGCGCGGTCCACTCCGCGTCGTCGCTGGAGAGCGCCACTGGCACCGCGAACGCCTTGCGCCCCTTCGCGTCGCGCGCGGCGGCGAAGGTGTTCATCCGCGCATCGAAGCGCTCCAGCTCCGCCAGGTCCTCCGGGCTCGCGCCCGCGCGCAGGTACAGCCCTTCGTACCAGTGGCCCCTGTAGAAGACGCGCTCGTCGGGCTCCTGGATGAGCAGCTCCTCCGCGAACGACGGATGGCCTTCCGCGTCCACGCCGGTGACGGCGTCCATCTCTCGCAAGAGGCGCATCACCGGCCCTTTGTCCTCCAGGGGGGACGGCAGGTAGTGCGCGCCCCACGGGAACGCGGACACGGCGTTGCGGCCCGAGCGGGACGTGCCCCCGGCCTCCGTCTCCAGCTCCACCACGCGCAGGTCCTTCACGCCCGCGGCGGACAGGCGCCACGCGGCGGACAGCCCTGCCGCGCCCGCGCCGACAATCAACACGCCCACCGGCTCGAAGTCCTGCGCGCGCGGCAGCGGCCCTGTGCGCAACTTGTGACCGGTATCCACCGCCCGGTCCACGATGGCGCCCGGCACCGGCGCGCGAGCGGCCTGCCGCGTACAGGCGCTCGCCACGGAGGCGCCCAGGAACGCGGCCACCAGCTCGCGCCGCGTCAGTTCCACCGGCGCCACTCCTCTTCGTAGTAGTGCACCAGCACCTGGTTGTTCAGCCGGTTCACCTCCGCCGGCAGCGGGGACATGTCCGGGGAGAAGCGCGTGAGCCCCTCCAGCGTGTCCTCGTCCAGGAACGCCAGCCCCTCCGGCAGCGGGCGGTAGCGGCCGGGCCGGTCCTGCGCCACCAGCACGTAGCCCCACTCACCGAAGGACGGCACCAGCGCGTGGTATGGCTGCGTCCAGAAGCCCGCGGCCTTCAACGTGGTCTCCACGCACCAGAACGAGCGCCGCGCGAACAGCGGGCTCGTGCTCTGGATGACCGCCACGCCGCCCGGCGACAGGTGCCTCTTCAAAATCTTGTAGAAGCCCGTCGTGTACAGCTTCCCCAGCGCGAAGTTGTTGGGGTCCGGGAAGTCCACGATGACGACGTCCCAGGCGTTGGCGCCCTCGGCCAGGAACTGCATGGCGTCCGTGTTGATGACGCGCATCTTCGGGTGCGTCATGGAGTGGTGGTTGAGCGCCGCCAGCTCCGCGTAGTTCGTGGCGAGCCCGGTGATGGCGGGGTCCAGGTCCACCAGCGTGACGGACTTCACGTCCGGATACTTCAGCACCTCGCGCGCCGCGAGCCCGTCCCCGCCGCCCAGGATGAGCACGTGCTCCACCTTCTGCGCGCGCACCATGGCCGGGTGCACCAGGGACTCGTGGTAGCGGTACTCGTCGATGCTGGCGAACTGGAGGTTGCCGTTGAGGAACAGCGAGAAGCCCCGCTTGCCGCGCGTGACGATGATGCGCTGGTAGGGGGAGCTCGTGGCGTGGACGACGTCATCCGCGTAGAGCTGGTCCTCGTAGAACGTGGTGAGCCGGTCCCCCATCGCGAAGCACACCAGCAGCCCCGCGCACAACGCCACCGCCTTGATGCGCAGGCGCACGGGGTTGGCCAGCACGGGCGCGAGCAGCCACGTGCTCCACAGCCCCACGCCCGCGTTGAGCAGGCCGAAGAGCAGCGACGTGCGCACCAGCCCCAGCTTCGGCACCAACAGCAGCGGGAAGGCCACGCTGGCCGCGAGCGCGCCCAGGTAGTCGAACGTCAGCACCTGGCTGACCAGGTCCTTGAACTTGAGCTGGTCCTGCAGGATGCGCAGCAGGAGGGGAATCTCCAGCCCCACCAACGTGCCGATGAGCAGCACGCTGCCGTACAGCACCACGGGGAACACGCTGGTGAGCGTGAAGGTGAGGAACAGCATCGGCGCGCACAGCCCGCCGACCAGGGCCACGGCCAGCTCTATCTCCACGAATCGCTGGGCCACCCCGCGCTCCACGAAGCGCGACAGGTAGCTGCCAATGCCCATGGCGAAGAGGTAGCCGCCAATGACGGTGGAGAACTGGGTGATGCTGTCCCCCAGCAGATAGCTGGCGAGCGTCCCGACGATGAGCTCGTAGATGAGCCCGCACGTCGCGATGACGAGGACGGTGAGGAAGAGCAGCGTCTTGTTCAAAGCGTCACGTGTTTCAGCCGCTGATGGCCGCCGCGATGATGATGGCCAGGCCCAGGATGAACGAGCCGATGACGATGCCCAGGGCGGTGTTCTGGTCGACCTCGATTTCCTTGTGCACGTCGTACGGCAGGATGAGGCGGATGACGTAGAAGCCGGCCACGAACACCACCAGGCCGATGAGCGAATAGATGACGCTCGCCAGCACTCCCTGCAGGGTGACCACCACTCCGAGCAACAGCATCACTTGCCTCCCATGAATCCACCGGTCCACAGCAGCACGCCGCCGGGACCGCGCTTCACGTCGCCGGTCACCCGCCCGCGCTCCTCGTCACTGAATGGGGCCCAGCCCGTATAGGTGGCCCACGCATACGCCACGAGCACCAGTCCGCCCAGGTACTTCATCGTCCACCTCCCAGCCCGCGCACTACAGGTTGCTTTCCTTCCAGCGCTCGGTTTCGAAGCTGTGGGCGCCGAAGAACGACAGCGCCGGAATCACCAGCAGCAACACCAGCGCAATGACGAACCAGCTCTCGTTGGGCGTGTCGTGCGTGAGCAGCACCTGGTAGCTGAGCACCGGCCCCAGGGAGGGGCCCGTGAGCTTCAGGTTCGGGTCGAACGACGTGGTCGTCCGCAGCACGTACTTCCCCTTGGGCAGCGACGACAGGAACACGCTGCCATTCTGCCCGCCCTCGCTCCAGGAGCCGTCGCTGTCGCGCCCGTGGTAGTAGCTCACCTCTTCGTAGAAGCTCACCACGTCCTGCGTGTCCTGGTTCACCAGGTCGCCCTGCACGCCCACCCAGGAGTTGTCGAGCGACTGCGACATGTGGATCTCCGCCCGCACGTTGCCGTCCCGCAGAAGCTCGAAGGGCTCGCTGAAGTGCATGGCGTCCGGGGAGCCGGAGGTCGCGGTCCGGGGCAGCGTCACCCGCAGGTCCAGCACCCGCGCGTTGAGCGCGCGCGCGTGGAGCAGACCCGCCAGGGCGAACAGGCCCAGGAGCCACACCGCGGACCAGCGCAGCGTGCGCATCATCGACTCGCGGCGCAGGTTGGGCTGGCTGGGCGCGATGCCCCGGGGCCTGGGCAGCGGCTCCTTCAGCTTGAACGCGTCGCGCACCTTCTCCGGGGAGAGGTACTCGCCATGCGTGTACGTGACCTCGTTGTCGGTGGCGTCCTCGTTCACCGAGTACGGCGGCGCGACGTACTCCGTGGCGCGCGCCTTCTCGCCCTGGAAGACCTTCCAGTAGAACTCGCCCACCACCGCGTCGGTGACGGCGGTGACGGACTGGAAGGCCTTGTAGCGGCGGCGTTCGTAGAAGGCGGACACCTGCGGCACGACGCTCGCGTCACCGGCGGCCATGGGCGTCAGGAACACCCAGTGGCCGTTGGACTCCATCAGCCAGGTGAAGCCGCGCGCCGCGTTGTAGAGCAGGTACTCCATCCACGGGTAGCGCGTGCCCTCCACCACGCACGAGCGCTCCTGGTAGCCGATGCAGATCCAGTCCGTGCCGTCGAGCGTGCCCTTCTGCCCCAGGGCGATGGCCGCCGGCAGCTCCGGCTTCTGGAGCAGCTTGAGGAAGGCCAGCTTGCCCTGCGTCACGCTCATCAGCGCGCCGCAGTACGGGCACGCCACGCGCATCGCCTGGTCCGGCGCGCGCAGCTCCAGCGGGCCATTGCAATTGGTGCAGCGCGCCTGCTGGAGCTGGGCCTTGCGCACGCGAGGACGCAGCTCGCCCGCGGGGATGCCCAGTTGCTTGAGCTCCAGCCGCTGCCCCAGGAAGACCTCCGGGTCGCGGTCGCGCCTGCCGAAGTCCAGCGTGACGAACAGGCCGCGCGGGCCGGTGGCGTCCACGTAGTAGCTGTCCGCCTCTGGATCCACGTCGCTGGGGAGCTGTCCCTCCGCGGCGACGACGCGCCCGTGGCCGCGCTCCTCCACCACCAGCGGGCGGTTGCGCAGGCGCAGGCGGTCACCGGGGTGGAGGTGCTCCAGCTCGATGCCCTCCTCCACGCCCGCGTCGGAGAGCAGGTGGAAGGCGCCCTCGGACTCGCTGAGCCAGCCGGTGCGGCCGTCGGCCATCTCCACGTACCACTCGTCCCAGGGGCCGGCGCCGTGGTCCTTCTGGAGGTGTCCCACGATTTGATACGAGGTGCCGTTGACGCGGCCCTCCAGCCCCAGGCGCAGCGGAGAGTCCGTCTCCACGATGCGGGCCACGCGGCCGTGGTCCTCCAGCTCCGCGCCCACGCGGGCCACCATTGTCTGGCAGTGGCCGCACACCACGACCTGCGCCGACCCGGCGGAGAACTCCACGCTCGCGCCACACGACGGACACGCCCCCTGCGTCACGCCTCCACCCCTCTCGACAGCTCGCGCACGCGGCACGACGTGGCGCCCAGATGCTTCGCCGCCAGCGCGGCGAAGTCCGGACGCGCGCGGGTGCGGCAGCAGTAGACGTTGAGCGCGGCGAAGCCATGCTCCGGGAAGGTGTGGACGGTCAGGTGGCTTTCGGCCAGGAGCGCCAGGCCGGTGACGCCGCCGGGCTCCGGGAAGACGTGCCACTGCGGCTGGCCCACGACCTTCAGGTCCATCAGGACGACCAGCTCCTCGAAGAGTGCCGCCAGCGCGGCCGCGTCCTTGAGCCGCTCCGGCGCGCAGCCGCTCGCGTCAACCAGCCATTCCTGTCCGGTTGTCACAGGGGAAACCTCCGGGAGTAGAGACCCTCTTTAACACGCTGGAGCCGGGTCGAAAGCCGCTAGGATGCCCGCCCCATGCGCACCCGATTCCTGACCGCTGGACTCCTCTGCCTCGCCCTGACCGCGTGCTCCAAGGACAAGGAGCAGCCGCCCGCGGCGAAGGCCCCCGCAGCACAACCGGCCCCTCGCACGGTGAGCCTGCAGACGGACGCGGCCTCCGCGAAGGGCTTCCAGAAGAAGGCCCTGGAGGGCCAGGACCTCTGGGCCACGATGGAGACGAGCGAAGGCACCGTCGTCATCAAGCTCTTCTCCAAGGACGCGCCCAAGACGGTGGCGAACTTCGTGGGCCTGGCCACGGGCGAGCAGCCGTGGATCAACCCCAAGACGGGTGAGCGCGAGGAGGGCAAGCCGCTCTACGACGGCGTCCTCTTCCACCGCGTCATCCCGGACTTCATGATCCAGGGCGGCGACCCCACGGGCACCGGCCGGGGCGACCCGGGCTACCGCTTCGGGGACGAGTTCAAGAGCAACCGGGACTTCGACAAGGAGGGCCTGCTGGCCATGGCCAACGCGGGCCCGGGCACCAACGGCAGCCAGTTCTTCATCACCACGTCCAAGCCGCAGTTCCTCAAGGGTAAGCACACCATCTTCGGTGAGACGGTGAAGGGCTACGACGTGGTGCAGAAGATCGCCGGCGTGGAGCGCAACCGGCAGGACCGGCCGTTCACGGACGTGAGCATCAAGCACATCACCATCAGCGACACGCAGCCGTGAGCCTCCGTCCGCGCCACGTGCGCACGAAGCTGGGTGAGCTGGACTGCCACGTGGTGGACGCGCTCCCCGAGGGCGCGACGCCGGAGCTGGTGGTGGTGTTGAGCCACGGCTTCGGCGCGCCCGGCACGGACCTGGTGGCGCTGGCGCCCGAGCTGATGATGGCCGCGCCCCGCCTGGCGCAGGGCGTGCGGTTCGTCTTCCCGGAGGCGTTGCTGTCACTGGACGCCCTGGGCATGCCTGGGGGCCGCGCGTGGTTTGAAATCCCCATGGCCATCCTGATGGGCCAGGGACGGGACTGGCCGCAGTACTCCCAGACCGTGCCGCCGGGGATGCCCGCCGCGCGCCGGGCGTTGATGAGCGTGGTGGCGGCGCTTCAGGTGCCACTGAACCGCGTGGTGCTGGGAGGCTTCAGCCAGGGCGCGATGATGTCCACGGACGTGGCGCTGCGGCTGGAGGAGTGCCCCGCCGGCCTGTGTCTGCTGTCCGGGGCCATGGTCGCCGGCAAGGAGTGGGAGCCCAAGGTCCGGGGCCGGCCATCCCTGCCGGTGTTCCAGGGGCACGGCCGGCAGGATCCGGTGCTGCCCTTCCAGGAGGGCGAGCGCCTGCGCGACCTGCTGACGGGCGCGGGGCTGCCGGTGGAGTTCCTGCCGTTCGACGGCGGGCACACCATCATCACCGAGGAGCTGGAGCAGCTGGCGGCGTTCCTCGTGAAGCAGCTGGACGGGCGCTGACCCGCGGGACACGGAGGGTTTCGCGTGTATCAGGCGAAGGAGCTGACGGTGTCCACGCGAGGCCGAGGCCTGGTGGACATCACCGGTGAGGTGCAGCAGGCGGTGAAGGGCACGGGCATCCGCGAGGGCCTGTGCACGGTGTTCCTGCACCACACCAGCGCGTCGCTGATCATCGGCGAGAACGCGGACCCCGTCGTCCAGCGCGACCTGGAGGCGTTCTTCTCCCGGCTGGTGAAGGACGGGGATCCGCTGTTCCAGCACGACGCGGAGGGGCCGGACGACATGCCCGCGCACGTGCGCACGGTGCTGACGCAGCTGTCCCTGAGCATCCCGGTGAAGGACGGCGAGGCGGACCTGGGCACGTGGCAGGGCGTCTACGTCTGGGAGCACCGCACATCACCGCACCGCCGCCGCGTCACGGTGTCCGTGCTGGGCGGCTAGAGGTCGCGCACGGTGGCGACGACGGGGGCGCCCTTGCGGCGCTTCTTCGGCGCCTCGTGGGCCTGTCCTCGGATGCGCACCCAGGTGCCGGGGTCGTCCGGCATCGCGTGGGCCATGGACCAGCCGGTGGGCACTTCCGGCGTCGTCCATCCGTAGAGGGCTCGCGCGTCCTTGGGGGCCAGGTTGATGCAGCCGTGGCTCACGGGTTCGCCGAAGCGGTCGTGCCAGTAGGCGGTGTGCAGGGCGAAGTCGCCCTCGAAGAACATGGTCCACGGCACGGTGGCCACGCGGTAGCTGGCCTTGCCCATGCTGCCCGTCATGTCTGCTTCCGCGAACTTCACCCAGATGCGGAAGAGACCTTCTGGCGTGTCCGTGCCGGGTTTGCCGGAGGAGATGAGCGTGGCGTAGACGGGGCGGTCGCCCTCGTAGGCGATGAGCGTCTGGGACTCCAGGTCCACGTCCAGCCAGCGCGCTCCAGGCTCCACGATGGACGGTGACGCCAGCGACCACGCGACGTGCAGGTCGTCGCGCGCCACCCAGTGGTCCTCGGCGATGCGGACCCACTGGCCGTCGGGGGACAGCTCTCGCACGGAGACGAGCGTGCGCGGCGGGAGGGTCGTCTCTCGCTCCGCTCGCGCGTCCGGGGCCTTGCGCACCACCACGTCCGTGCGAGGCGCGGCGCGGGACTGGGCCCAGCCGAAGGGCATGGGCAGGGACGCGAGCGCCTCCGCGTCCAGGCCGCTGAAGTCGGAGGGGCGGTGCTCGCGCAGCACGCGCGCCTCGAAGTACTGACCGTCGGAGGTGCGCCAGAAGGTGCGCCGGCCGACCTTCACCTGACCCAGGAGCTTCACGGTGACGGAGCCCTTGAGCAGCACGCCCTGCTTCTTCCGGCGGGCGAGAGCAAGGCTCGGATAGGCGCGCACGCGGTGGCCCACCACGCGCGCGTAGACGCCGGGGGTGAGCGCGCCCTCTTCCACTCGGGGCAGCGGGCGGACGCGGGGCTCGCGGAAGTTCTGTTCCAGGTAGCGCTCGCAGACCCAGCCACGCGGTTGCAGTTGCACCCAGGTTTCGCAGTCCGGCCCGCGCATCGCGCCCTGCCACTTCACGCGCATGTCCTGGGCCACGGTGCCCAGCGAAGGTGAGTCCTGCCGGGGCTCGGAGCGCACCGCGATGGAGCGGCGCACACGCAGCGACCCCGCGTCCGGCGCGTACGGGATGGCATAGGGCTCCATGCCCGCGTCGACTTCCGTGAGCGGTGCTTCCGCGACCGTGTCCTCGTCACCGTCGGCCCCCGTGATGGGCGTTGCCGGGGGCGGACCGTGGATGTCTGTCCCCGCGTTCGCGACAGGCGCGTTCGGGTCGGAGCCCATGGCGATGTCAGGCGAACCCGGAGCGCTCCCGCCGTCGAGCGCTTGCGCGAGGGCCTCCGCATCGGTCGCGGTGGCGTCGTCGTCCGCGTCGATCAACGGCTCGCCGTCCGGCCCCAGCTCCAGCACGGGGACCTCGGACTCGGTGATGACCTGCGGCTCCTCTTCGCCCGGAAGGGCTCCGGTGTTCGCGCCAACGGAGATGGATTGCGCCAGAGAGAGCGCACTGCCCGCGTCCTCGTCCTCCTGATCCTCCATGACGACCAGCAGCGCGGGAGCAGCCGCATGCGTGACACCACCGTCATCAGCGGGCTCAGGCGCGGTGGCCTGCCATGCGGAGTGGAGTGCCTGCGCGGACTCCATGGGCACGGCCTCCGCCTCGGGCACGGGGGCCTGTGCTGTCACGGTGCCCGCGTCCACCGGTGCGGCGGGCACGGGGGGCTCCACCGGAGCGCACGCGAAGAACAACAGGGGGAGTCCGAGGGGGAACCAGCGGCGGCGCATACGGGCCGCAACGGTACGGGTCCCCGCTGACATCCTCAACGTCGGCTCAGGTGCGATCTCCTGCGCGCGGAAGCGCGTGGGTGGGCAGGGCTTGCGCCCTGAACGGCGATTGCCACGAACGGCGGAAAGCGCCGCCGCGGATCAACTCCGCCCCTCCGCGGGCGGAATCCCTTCAGGCGACTCCGGCGCCTCCAGGAGCTTGTAGAGCGTCTTGCGGTCCACGCCCAACAGGCGCGCCGCTTCGCTCTTGTTGCCCCCCACGTGCTGGAGCACGTGCGCCGCGTAGCGCCTCGACAGCTCCGCGAGGCTCGGCAAATCCCCCGCGAGTCCCGTCAGCCGCTTGGGCGCGTCACCGATGGGCTCCGGGAAGTCCGGCGGCCCCAGCACGCCCGTCACGTTCAGCGCGAGCGCCCGCGCCATCACGTTCTCCAACTGCCGCACGTTGCCCGGCCAGTCGTACACCGTGAGCCGCGCCATCGCGTCCGCCGTCACCACCGGCCGCACCCCGCCCCTCGCGTGCAGCGACGCGAAGTGCTCCACCAACGCCGGGATGTCCTCGCGCCGCTCGCGCAGCGGCGGCAGGTGCAGGTGCACCACGTCCAGCCGGTACAGCAGGTCCTCGCGGAACAGCCCCTCCACCACCCGCGCCTTCAAATCCTTGTTCGTCGCCGCCAGCACCCGCACGTCCACCTTCACCGGGACGCTCTCGCCCACGCGGCGGATCTCCCCCTCCTGGAGCACGCGCAAGAGCTGCGACTGGACCTTCATCCCCACGTCGCCAATCTCATCCAGGAACAGCGTGCCGCCGCTGGCCTCCTCGAACAGGCCGCGCCGCGCGCCCGACGCCCCCGTGAAGCTGCCCTTCGCGTGGCCGAACAGCTCGCTCTCCATCAGCGACTCGGTGATGGCGCCGCAGTCCACCGGGATGAACGGCCCCGACGCGCGCGCCGAGCGCTTGTGCAGCGCCCGCGCCACCATCTCCTTGCCCGTGCCCGTCTCACCCGTAATCAGCACCGGCACGTTGCTGGTCGCCGCGCGGGCCACCTGCTTGTAGACCTCCAGCAGCGCCGGGCTGCGGCCCACCAGCGACGTGCGCTCCACCTGCTTGCGCAGCGTGCGGTTCTCCTCCACCAGCCGCTTCTGCTCCAGCGCGCGCTTCGCCACCCGCATGATGGCGTCCACGTCGAACGGCTTGGACAGGTAGTCGAAGGCGCCCAACTGGATGCTGTCCAGCGCGCCCTCGATGTTGCCGAACGCCGTCACGACAATCACCGGCGTGTCCGGCAGGTTCGACTTCACCGTCTGGAGCACCTTCAGGCCGTCGCCCGGGTCGGGCATGGCCATGTCCGTGAGCACCAGGTCGAAGGACTGCTCACCCATCCGCTCCGCCGCGCCCTTGGGGTCCGGCGCCTGCGTCACCGGCCCCAGCACGCCCAGCAGGCGCTGGAGCAGGTCCCGCGCATGCGGATCATCATCGACGACGAGGATTCGGGAGGTGCTCATGAGGCCTTGCGGATGGAGTGGGCGTCGGACTCCACCACAAGCGGCGCCGGAGTGCGCGCCACTCGTGCGAACCGCACGCGGATCCGCGTGCCCTTGCCCTCTTCTGAATGAACCGTGAGCGTGCCGCCGTGCGCCTCCACCACGCGCCGGGTGGTGGCCAGCCCCAGGCCGTGCCCCGGAATGCCCCGCACCTCCGCGGCGCGGAAGAACGGCTGGAACAGCGACGCCTGCGTCGCCGGGCTCATCCCCAGCCCGTTGTCCGTCACCTCCACCACCGCGTCCGTCCCCTCCGTCGCCACCCGCACCTTCACGCGCGGATCCGGCCTCCCCGCCGTGTATTTCACCGCGTTGGACAAGAGGTTGCGCGCCACCACCTGGAGCAGCTGCGCCGGACAATCCACCAGCACGCCCGGCTCCAGCTCGCGCTCCAGCGACACGCCCAGCGCCGTCGCCGTCTGACTCACCTCCAACAGCAGCGTGCTCACCGCCGTGTCCAATTCCCCCATCGTCCCGTCGCCCCGGGTGCCCGCGCGGCAGAAGCGCAGCAGCGCTTCAATGAGCTCCCCCATGCGCACCGCGCTGGATTCGCACTGCGAAATCATCTCCAGCGCGCCCGGGTCCTTCACCGCGCCGGAGCGCCGGATGAGCGTCAGGTAGCCCTTGAGCGGGGACAGCGGGCCCATCAGGTCGTGCGCCACGCGCCGGGTGAACGCATCCAGCTCCTGGTTGTGCCGCCCCAGCTCCTCCAACTGGCCCTGGATGGTGGCGTCCTGGCGCTTGAGCAGGGAGATGATGTGCCAGCCCACCAGCATGGACAGCAGGATGGCCAGCAGCGTGGTGGCCGCGCCCAGTGCCGTGTTGCGCACCCGCAGCGTGCCCAGCCGCCCCACCAGCACGCGCGCGTCGGACGCGTTCTCCGTGGCCAGCTGTCCCGCCAGCTGGTCCACCTCCGCAGCCAGGGGACGGATGCTCTCCACCAGGTGGCGTCGGGCGCGCTCCGCGTCGCGCTGCCGTGAGAACACCGCCGCCGCGCGCACCTGATCCGCCAGCCCCTGGCACGCGCCGTTGAAGCGCAGCCAGATCTCCTTCTCGCCGGGCGGCAGGTGGCGCATGTACGCCTCCGAGGACTGGCGGATGCTGCCCAGGATGTCCTCCATCACCGCGTCGGCTTCCTTGCGCTCGGCGTCGCCGCTGGAGCGCACGTGCGCTTCGATGGCGGACTCCAGCGCCATCACGTCCACGCGGATGCGGCCGATGAGGCTCGCGCGCTCCAGGGCCTCCAGTACCAGCGCGTCCACCTGACGCCCGGTGCGCACCTCCGTCAGGAGCATGAAGCCGGTGACGCCCGACAGGAGCATCACCACGAAGAAGAAACCCGCGCGGTATCCACGGATGGGGGTCCGCGAGTTCATCGCCACGGGGACGCTCCTTGGGTCGACAGAGGAAGAACCAGCGGGCGTCCCGTCACGGACGCCCACGCGAAACTCACGGCACCGGCCTGGCTGCCTCGGTGGAGGTGGCACCCGGCAGGGGCGGCTGGGTGCGCCGCCGCGCGCGCTCCAGCGCGGACTCGTACCAGACGTCCGACAGCTCTTCGTGCAGCGCCGCCAGCTCGCGCTGCCGCGCCAACAGCTGCGCGTTGTGCTCCTCCAGCGAGTGGCGCTCCGTCTCCAGCCGCGCCAGCTCTTCCGTGGCGGTCGCTCGCGCCTGCTCCGCCTCCGCTCGCGCCTGCTCCGCCTCCGCGCGCTCCTGCGCCAGCTCTTCCAGCGCGGACTCCAGCGCCGCCAGCTTCGCCGCCAGGGCCTCGGTGCGCTCGCGCTCGGACTGGAACTCGCGCTGCCAGCGCTCCGTCTCCAACACCTGGGCCTGGAGGCGCTCGGGGGGAATGGTCGCGGCGCATCCCACTCCCAGCCACGCCACACTCCATGCCACCAGCAGGTGCCGCATACGCCATCTCTCCCGACACCTGGCCGCGCGACATGCACGACGAGGACGTCCGGGCTTCATGCTCCCCTTCATGTCCCGGCGCGTGGTGCTCGGAACGGAAGGTTGCGGTGCAGCTTGCAGAAGAGCGTCGTTGCCGTCAAAGCAACGTGCGCCTGCCTGGGGAGCTTGCACCCATTGTTGCAATCGCAACTGAGGAGTTTCTCCCCATGGCGGATCCGCTCCTACCTGGAGAACCCCGCGAAGTTGCTCAAAACCGGTGCTGGCACGGCGAGTGCTCAAGGGTCATGGCATCAACCGATGCAATTCCGCGTCGGCGTGTCGTCCCCGGAGCCATCCATGAAGACCGTCATCGTCGCCGCCCTCTTCGCCGCCACCACCGCGTTCGCCAACAC
>NZ_RAWQ01000106.1:0-33737 GCF_003668965.1 Corallococcus sp. AB030 | reverse complement strand
CCGCCCTCCTGGCCCCCCAGGCCATCCGCCACGACGAACAACCCGCGTTCGGGCAGCACGCAGTACGCATCTTCATTGTGCGGGCGCCGCCCGATGTGGGTCTGCCCCGCGCACTCGAATCTCATCACCACCGCCTCCTGGCTGGGCTCCCGGTCAGCAAACGGGAGGCCAACGGCCCGGTCGCTTCATGCCCGGGGTTCCCCCATGGGGTTCTCGCCTCTGGAGAACGCCCGGGTGCGCGTTCTCGCCGCGCACCCGCACTCCCCTGTCCGCGGACCGACGTTGCGGTCGTCTCCACCCCGTCCCGCCGCGACTTTTCAACGGGCGTGACACCCCGAAGGCCCGGGCGGGCTTCGTGGGAGGACGCGGGACTGGCGTCCACGTGTGGAGCAAGGGTGGGAGTCATGGGCGCCGGTAGGATATCGGGCATTGTGGCCAATGGGGATCCACTCGCGTCCCCCTAGCAACTCCTGCCGGCCCCAGCGGACAATGCAGGAGCTGCCCGACCTGCGGGCCATCACCCGAGGAGAACCATGACATCCATCCGCCGAGTGGGTTCTGGCATCTCGACGTCCCGGGCCTGGTCCATCTCCTCCGAGCTGGAGGTCACCGCCCCGGTGCAGCAGCAGCCCATGACGCCGGTGGAGCCGGTGCGGCGGGGCTTCTCCGACTCGAGCGACTTCCAGGCGGACGCCGACGGCGACCTGGCCGGTGCCCTGCTCGAGGACCTGGGGCTGACGTCGGGGCCGTCCTCGGAGGCCGGGGGGCGCGCGTCGGGCCTGGAGGACCCGGAGGCCCGGGCCGCGCTGCTGGAGAACCCCCACCTGCGCACCTTCGCGGGGGAGAGCACCTTCGAGGCCGCCGCGCCCGCGTACGCCCAGCGGCTGGGCACGCCGCAGATGTCCACGCCGCTCATGCAGGCGCGCCACTTCCAGCAGGCGGAGCGCCGCGCGGAGGCCTCGCCGGCGGATCCGTCCCTGGACCCCTCCGACATCCTGTCGCCCGACGCGGCCGAGTGGGAGCTCCAGAACCTGGACACCATGCCGAGCACCGCCTCCTCGAAGGAGGCGGAGGACCTGCTCTTCCTCCTGGAGTCCGGTGACCTGTCCGGCCTCAGCGACGAGGAGCTGGCCGCGCTGAGCGACGACCTGGACATGGACGACGCGGCTCCGGATGCGTCTGGAGACGCGGAGGGCCTGGAGGTGTCCGGTGCGCCGGAGGATTCGGGCGCGTTCCTGGCCACGCTGGAGGACAGCGGGCCGGAGGCGCTGTCAGCGGATGCGCCGCCGAGCGCTCCTTCGTCGAATGACTTCCTCGCGGACGCGGACGACTTCACGATGGAGGCCGTCCAGGCCGAGGCCGCCTACGCCGCTGCCTATGCCGAGGCCCGCAAGAACGCGGCTTCCGAACCGGAGCCCAGCGTGGTGGTGGCCGCCGAGCCCGCTGACGCGACGGCGGACATCGAGGATGTGCAGGACGCCGACCTCGTGGAGGTCGACGCGGCCCAGACGCCTCCGCCGCCTCCGCTCGAATCCTGAGCCGAGTCCCAAACGGGCCCTGACGCTTCAGGGCTCGGGCCTGTCGGAGAGCGCGGCGTCGAGCTGCTTCTGCGCCTCCATGACGTCCTTCTCCAGCTCGGTCTTGTAGCGGTCGCGCTCGGGGCTCCTCCACTCCGCATCCGAGAACTGCTCGAGCGTGTACTCGCGAGTGGTGTGCACGGGCCCGCGCAGCGTGACCATCAGCTCGCGGTCCGGGTCACCCATCTCCTTGAGCAGGAAGCCCTCCACGTCGCGCAGGGTCAGCGGGAACGTGGGCTTGTCGTCCCGGATGACCTTGCCGAAGACGTTGAGCTTCACCTCCTGCGAGCCCTCCTGCAGCTCCTCGTTGAACGACAGCACCGCGAACGGCACGCCGCCTTCGTCGTCCAGCCGGCCGGACACCACATACCGCCCCGCCTTGCGGACCTGGATGGGGAGGTACAGGTCCAGCGACCCACCCTCCAGCACCTCGCGCACCCTGCCGCTGAACGTGGCCGGCGGCGCGGGTGTGTAAAGCACGTCGAAGAACGCCGAGTCCTCCAGCGAACCCGAGCGCACGCGGAGGGCCACGCGCAGCGTGCCGGAGAACATCGCGAAGCCCTGCTTCGACGGCTGGAAGCGCCCGGTGAGCATCCCGTCACCCGCCACCGCGTCGCCGCCCTGCCCCGAGTCCACGAACGTCACCGGCACTCCCGGCACGCCGCCCGCGTCCGCCAGGTGGTCCGCCTCGTGCGCCATCGCGGACACCACCTCGCACGGGCGCGCCGCGCGGCGCGAGTCCTCGCACGCCACGGTGAAGAGCACCGCTTCGTCACCGACGACGAACACCTTGTCCTGCTTGAGCCGCAGCTGCACGTCGGAGGTGCCGTCCTCCGCGGCCTTGGGGCTCAGCGGCCGGGTGCGCTCCGGCTCCGCCAGCTCCAGCTGATCCGGATGCTCGCGGCTCGGCCGAGACTCGGGCGGATAGCGCGTGGCCGCCACGTAGGATTCCAACGAGCGCTTCGCGCGCTCCAGCCGCTTCTGCCACAGCTCGCGGCGGGCCTCGCGTTCGCGGGCCTCCGGGCTGAGCAGTGACGGCGGGGCGGGCTCGGCCGCCATGGCCGCGCTGGAGCGCTCCGCCGGTGTCCGTGCCCCCTCGCGAGGGTCGGACACCGGGGCGGAGGTGGGCTTCGGTGCGCCCTCCGGCGCTACGGCCCCATCGCTTCCCTGCCACCAGAAGAACGCTCCGCCCACGAGCACCAGGGGCACGAGGGCGAGCAACCACCGGCCGTGGCGCAGCCGGGAGGCGGAGGGGATGGGGCCGTCTTCACGTGTCATGAGCGGGCTTCGCCGGAGGGGGCGGGGGAAGCCGTCATTCTAGTACGCGTACTGGGCCATGTACTCGCGCACCTTGGAGACGATGCCGCCCCAGTTGCCGTTGGCGTAGTGGTTGTACGACTCACCATCGTCGCGGAGGTACACGGAGTGGAAGCTCCACTTCGCCCGGCCGTCGCTGCACGCGTTCTTGAGCAGGTTGAGCGTGCCGCCGCAGAACCAGTCGCCCGGGTTGCAGTAGGAGCCGCCGCTGCTGCCGGAGACACCGCCCGTGGAGTGGTAGGCTACCGCCTCGTCGTCCTGGCCCGGGAGGATGCCGGAGTACAGCGTCCCCTTGGAGCCGGCGAACATGAGGAACTCCACGTTGGCCGTGGCGTTGTGGTTGTACATGGAGCGCGCCGTGGTGGTGACCAGGTCGCTCACCAGGGGCTCGCTCACCGCCCAGTCACCGTGGTCCGCCAGCTCGCTGCCGCCGCCCGCGCCGGACGCCACGGCCACCCACTTGATGTTCCAGCCCTTCTGCGTGGAGGTGCCCACGTTGCCGCATTCGCCGTTGGCGTTGGCCACGGCGTTCTTCACCTGCCGCGTGCTGGTGCCGTACAGCGACAGCGCGTAGCCGATCTGCAGGTCACCGGCGCTGTGCACGGCGAGGTAACAGGAGTTCGTGCCCGTGCAGAAGCAGTCCAGCGCGTTGCGGATGCGGTAGTTCTCCGAGCCCACGCGCTGCGTGCCGTTCCAGTTGACGGCCTTCTTGTTCACGCCCGCCGCGGTGGTGGACGGCCCCCAGTAGCTGAAGTCGGCGTAGTTGCCCGCCTGCGTCTTGTTGCCGTTCTTGCCGTGGATCCACAGCGTGTAGTTCGTCGCGGCGGCTTCGGTACCCACCAACAGCGTCGCGGCGGTCACGGCCGCGCCAATCAGCATCTTCATCGGGGTGTGTCTCCTGGCCTCTCGGGGGGATGAGAGGGCTTCCGCACGGCCCCAGGCCGGGCGAGGGGACAACCACTCTAGGGGTTGTTTCAGATGAAGGCGATAAGCCGAAAGTCCAGCCGTCAGTGAAAACCCTGACGCATCGCGCCGACTGGCGGTGTCACCCCAGCGCGTCCAGGGCGCCGTCTCGCACGAAGCGTTCCAGCCGCTCCAGTGCTTCCGGCAGGTTGGCGCGCCCCAGCCCCAACCGGAAGTGATTGCCCGGAAAGCCATACACGTCACCCGGCAACAGCAACACACCCTCGCGGGTAATCAGTGACTCAGTGAAACGAGCCACCGGGATGTTTCGCAGCAGACGGGGGAAGGCCACGCTGCCGGCGCGCGGGCGCACCCAGTGGAAGGTGTCCGCGTGGCGCGCGAAGAAGTCATCCAGCCGCGCGAGGTTCGCGGTGAGCAGGCCGCGGCTGCGCTCCAGCACGCGTTCACGGGCGCGCAGCGCGATGAGGGACAGCAGCTCGCTGGGGGCGCTGTTGCAGAGCGAGGTGTAATCCTTGAAGGCGCGGCAGCGCGCGAGCAGCTCCGTGTCCCGGGTGGCGAGCCAGCCCACGCGCAGGCCCGCGAGGCCGAACGCCTTGGACATCACGCCCAGGCTCACGCCCTTCGTGAGGCACGACGCGGCGGGCGGCAGCGTGTCGTTCGCGTCGTACTCCAGCAGGCGGTACACCTCGTCGGAGAAGAGGTGGATGCCGCGCGCCTCGCACAGGGCGCACAGCTTCTGGAAGGTGGCGCGGTCCGGCAGCGAGCCCGTGGGGTTGTGCGGGAAGTTCACCACGACCATGCGCGTGTCCGGGCGCAGCGCCGCCGTGAGCGCGTCCAGGTCCAGGGCCCAGCCGTCCTCCTCCCGCAGGGGCAGCAGCGTCACGTCCGCGCCCACGGAGCGCGCGACTTCGTAGAGCGACTGATAGCCCGGCCAGGTGACGACGGCGTGCGTGCCGGGCCCCAGCAGGACGTTCATCGCGACGAACAGCGCCTCCTGCGCGCCCGCGAAGGTGAGGACGTCCTCGGAGATGAGGCCCGGGTACATGCCGGCGATGGCCTCGCGCAGCGCGGGCAGGCCGGGCGTCTCCGTGTAGCCGAGCGTCAGCCCGTCCCAGCGCGCGCGGTCCTCCGGCGACGCGAGCGCCAGCAGGTCCGCCATGCGCCAGCCCTCGATGTCGGAGGAGCACAGGAGGTAGGGCGCGGCGAACTCCCACCGCGCGAAGTACCGCTCCAGTTCGAAGTCGGGGATGCGCATTCACGGCCTCCATGCCCGCCTGCCCACCGGAGGGCGGAGCGGGCCAACAGCCCTTGCCGGACAGGCGAGCGTACGGGCGCGCAGCCGGGAGCAACCGGTGGCGCATGCATAGCTTGAGTCACGTCCCGTTGAAGCGCTTTCCACTTCGCATTGGGAGCTCGCATGGCCTCGACGAAAATCCCGCTCACGCTGCTGGACCCGGATGGCGGGTGGGTGAACGCCCCCGTCCACGTCTCGGAGCTCGACGGACTGCCCGTCCTCCTCCACTTCTGGACCATGGACTGCGAGGACTGCGCGAAGCAGTTCGAGGCCGTGAACCAGTGGGTGGTGGACTACGGGCCCAAGGGCCTGAAGGTCATTGGCGTGGACGTCACCCACAACGAGACGGAGCTCCGGGACACCAACAAGGTGGAGGGCTTCGCGCGCGAGCACGGCCTGCGCTACCCCATCGCCATGGACGACGGCTCCATGGCCAAGGCCTACGGCGTGGACAAGCACCCCGCCTTCCTCCTCTTCGGCACGGATGGGCGGCTGAAGAACCGCATCGGCGGCAAGGACGCCGTGCGCCGCGTGCGCACACTGCTCAAGGACCTGCCCGGCCAGGAGCCGCCCGCGCTCCACGGCGAGGTCTCCCGCGAGCAGGAGGACTCGTTCGCGGCCTCCAATCCCTGAGCCCCTCGCGCCCCCACCCTTCCCTCTCCAGGAGAGTCGCACCATGGCTGACCGACGACACACCGAGCGAAGGGGCTTCTCCCTGGGCGCGCTGGCCGCCGGGGTGGGGGCCGTCGTGGGGCTGAAGCGCGCGCTGCGTCCGCGCTACAACTTCCACGGCAAGACGGTCGTCATCACTGGAGGCTCCCGGGGGCTGGGATTGGTGATGGCGCGCATGTTCCTGAAGGAGGGCGCGCGCGTGGCCATCTGCGGACGCGACGTCGAGTCGCTCCAGCGCGCCCACGCGGACCTGGAGCGCATGGGCGGCGAGGTGCTCACCCTGCGCTGCGACGTGCGCGACCAGGTGCAGGTGGACGCGATGGTGGGCGCCGTCCACGAGCATTGGGGCGCGGTGGACGTGCTCATCAACAACGCGGGCGTCATCATGGTGGGCCCGCTGGAGTCCATGACGCTGGAGGACTTCGAGGAGGCGGTGGACGTCCACCTGTGGGGGCCGCTGTACACGACGCTCGCGGTGGCGCCCGCCATGAAGGCGCGCGGCGAGGGCCGCATCGTCAACGTGGCCTCCATGGGCGGAAAACTGAGCATCCCGCACCTGGTGCCGTACTCCGCGAGCAAGTTCGCGCTGGTGGGCCTGTCGGACGGACTGCGCACGGAGCTGGCCCAGGACGGCATCCGCGTGACGACGGCGTGCCCGTCCCTCATCCGCACGGGCAGCCCGCGCAACGCGACCTTCAAGGGCGACCACGAGAAGGAGTACGCGTGGTTCCACGTGAGCAACTCGATGATGGGCGTGTCCATGAGCGCCGAGCGCGTGGCGCGCAAAATCATGGAAGCGTGCCGCCGGGGTGACGCGGAGGCGCTGGTGGGCATGCCCGCGAAGCTGGGCGCGCTGGGACGCGCGCTGGCGCCCAACCTCACCGCGCGCGTGCTGGACGCCGTCAACCGGCGGCTGCCCCAGGACAGCACCCCGGAGCGCTACAAGGGCAGCGAGAGCGAGACGCCCCTCACCCGCTCCTGGCTCACGGAGATGAGCCGCCGCGCGGCGGAGCGCAACAACGAGAACGAGGTGTCCCTGCACTGACGCGGGGACACCCCGGTGGACGGAGGCCTAAGCCTTGCCGTCCATCTCCGCCAGCTCCATGCGCCAGTGGCCGCGGTGCTCGTAGGCCTGCGCCAGCTGATCATTCAGCGCGGCGAGAATCTTCACGTTCCCGTCCTGCTCGTAGCCCTTGAGGGACTCCGCGCAGGCGGGCACGCGTGAGAGGAACGTCTTCAGCGCGTCCAGGCTCAACTCCTTCACATACATCCCGTACCCCAGCCGCTCCAGATAGAGGGCATTGAGCACCTGTTCGAACTGGCCACCCACGGGGATGCTGAGCAGCGGTTTGTGCAGGTACACGGCCTCGCTCATCAGCGTATAGCCGCCGCCCGCCACCACCGCGCGCGCGGTGCGCAGGTCGTCGATGAAGCCCGCCTCGCTGAAGGGCCGGTAGGTGAGGTTGCCCTCCACCACGTCCTCCTTGAGGTCGCGGCGCAGGCCATACACGCGGCACGGCACGCCGGACTGCTTGAGGATTTCGGGCAGCTGCGTGTTCGTCGTCGACGTCTGGTACACGAGCAGGTGCTCCCCGGCCTCCGGCTTCGCCGCCAGGATTTCGGGCCGGAGGATGGACGGAGCCAGCGTGGTGCGGCGCTTGCGCACCGGCGGGTAGAAGAACGTCGTGGCCAGGTAGTGGAAGGCCCCGGGCAGCTTCGCCTTCACGATGGCGCGCGTGGCCTCGAAGCTCTCCTCGTGGCCCGCGAGCAGCGCCGGGTCGTGCTGGCAGCGGTTGATGATCTGCATGTTGTCCACGCTGATGACGGGCAACCGGTGGTTCTTCGCGAACAGGTAGCTGAACGTCTCGAAGTCGCTCACCACCACGTCCGGCTTGAAGCCCTCCACCAGGTCGAAGTACTGGCGCACGTTCTGCGGCCAGCCCGTCACGGCGCCCTTCAGGTTCTGCAGCACCGTCTGCCACTTCTTCACCGAGTTGCCTTCGTAGGCGATGGTCAGGCCCCAGATGCCGTGCACGTTCTGGAAGCGCTGGGCCAGGTAGTTCTGCGCCCGCCCGGACACCACGATGTGGACCTCGTGCTCCTTCGTCAGCGCCTCCAGCAACACGCGCGAGCGCGTGGCGTGGCCCATCCCTTCGCCGACGACCCCATACAGGATTCGCATGGTCCGGAAGCATACGCCCGGGACACCCTCCCCTGTCCCTTCCGGCCCGGGACGGTGCTACGCCTCCCGGTCCATGACCTCCCTGCCCTCGCCCCGGGGTGCCTCCGTCCTGCGCGCAGCGGCGTTCGGGGGCATCGTCGGCCTCATGCTGGGCGGCGTGGGGCTGCTCGGGCTGGGCGTGAGGGCCGTCTTCGCCCCCGCCGACTGCGCCCACCTGTCCCCGCAGGAGTGCCAGCTCCTCCACGAGACCGACCGGGACCTGGGCCGCGTGCAGACACTCTCCGGCGGAGCGCTCGTCGCCCTGGGCGCCGCCCTCTTCGCGCTCACCCGCCCGCGTCCGCCCGAGGACGGCCATGACTCCAGCGTTTGAGAGCCCGAGATTTCGCCGCGCCGCGCAAGCAGCCAGGCACATTGTGCCTGTAGGTCATTTTCGCGCGCGGGGTAGGTCAACTAATTACCACTGGCCCGGCCATTAGGTTTGAGGGTAGGAGACGGCCCATGCAGCTCGAATCGTTGAAGATGTTCTGTGACGTGGTCGAGACAGGTTCGTTCTCGCGCGCGGCGCAGCTCAATCACGTGACCCAGTCGGCGGTGAGCCAGCAGATTCGCGCGCTGGAGAACCGCTACGAGCAGAAGCTGCTCTCTCGCAGCGCGCGGCAGGTGACGCCCACGCCCGCGGGTGAGCGCCTGTTCCGGGGCTGCAAGGAAATCCTGGCGCGCTTCGCGGAGGTGGAGCAGGAGATCCGCGAGCAGGCCACGGAGGTCCAGGGCGCGACCACCGTGTCCACCATCTACTCGGTGGGTCTGCACGAGCTGAACGTGGTGCAGAAGCAGCTCCTGAAGACGCACCCCAAGGTCAACATGCGCCTGAACTACCGGCGCAATGATCAGGTCTACGACGACGTGATTCTGGGCGCCGCGGAGATTGGCATCGTGGCCTATCCGCAGCCGCGCGCGGGCGTGGACATCCTGCCGTTCCGCGACGACAAGCTGGCGGTGGTCTGCGCGCCCAACCACCCGTTCGCCAGCAAGACGAAGGTGAGCGTCACCGCGCTGTCAGGCGTGCCTTTCATCGCCTTCGACCGGGAAGCCCCCACGCGCAAGGCATTGGACCGCCTGTTCCGCGAGAAGAACATCGACATCAATCCGGTGATGGAGATGGACAACGTGGAGACCATCAAGCGCGCGGTGGAGATGGGCCTGGGCGTGGCCATCCTCCCGCTCGCCACGGCCCACGCCGAAATCAAGAACAGCTCGCTGGTGGCGAAGCCCTTCGCGGAGGGGCCGGTGTCGCGCCCCATTGGCCTGCTCATCCGCAAGGGCAAGTACCTGGACCGCGCGTCCGCGGCGGTGCTGGAAGCCTTCAAGCAGGCCTCCCTGCTTCCGCAGGACGACTGAAGCCTCAGTAGAGCTTGCGCAGCCGGGCCGCGAAGAAGCCGTCGTAGCCTTCCGGCCCGGGCAGCGTGCGCAGCCAGGCCTGGGCGAGCGGCAGCTTGAGTCCGGGAAGCACGGGCGGCTCGGCCGTCCACTCCGGGTGGCTGCGCAGGAACATGTCCACCTGGTCCTGCCCCTCCTGCGGCTCCGGCGTGCAGACGGCATAGACGAGCAGGCCGCCCGCCGGCACCGCTTCCTGGCAGTTCTCCAGGATGCGCCGCTGGAGCGTCGCCAGCCGGGCCACGTCCTCCTCCTTGCGGCGATAGCGCAACTCCGGGTGCCGGCGCAGCGTGCCCAGCCCGGAGCACGGCGCGTCCACCACCAGCGCGTGGAACTCGCCCCAGCTTTCGGGGAACGGCTCGGACGCGTCGTGCGCGTAGGCCTTCAGGCGCCCGGACAGCCCCAGGCGGTGGGCCTCCGATTCAATCTTCCGCAGCTTGTTGGCGTGCAGGTCCACCGCGACGACGTCGTGCGTCTCCGCCTGGTGGCAGGCCTTGCCGCCCGGCGCCGCGCACGCGTCCAGCACCCGTGCGGTCTCCGGGATGGCGCCGTAGACGCCCACCAACTGCGCGGCCTCGTCCTGCACCTGCCACAGCCCTTCCGAGTAGCCGTACACGTCCTCCACGCGGCCCACGGGCGGCAGGATGATGCCCACGGGCGAGGCCTCCGTGGCGCGCGCCTCCACGCCCACGTCCTTCAGCTGCGCGAGCAGCGCGTCGCGCGTCACCTTGGAGGTGTTGGCGCGGATGACGACGGCGGGCGGCAGGTTGTTGGCGACGAGCATCGCCTCCGCGCGCTCGCGGCCGAACTGGCGGATCCACCGCTCCACCAGCCAGCGCGGGTGGCTCTCGCGCACGGACAGGTACTCCACCGGGTCCTTCTGCGAAGGCAGCGGCGGCGAGGGCAGCTCTGACAGCTTGCGCAGGATGGCGTTGGTGAAGCCCGCCGCGCGCCCGAGCCCCACGTCCTTGAGGGCCTGGACCGTCTCCGCCACGGCGGCGCGCGCGGGCACGCGGGTGTGGAAGAGCTGGTAGGCGCCCACGCGCAGGGCGGCCAGGACCTTGTCCTCCAGCGCGTCCAGCTTGCGGTCCGCGAAGCGGGTGATGGCGTAGTCCAGCGCGAGCTGCCGCCGGGTCGTGCCGTAGGTCAATTCGGTGACGAGCGCCGCGTCGCGGGGGTCCTTCGGAGGCGTCTCCGACAGGACCGTGTCCAGCACCACGTTGAGGTAGGCATCCGTCGCGCGCACGCGCGCGAGGATGTTGATGGCGAGGATACGGGCGCTCATCCTTCTTCCAGCCGGGTCATCAGGTCCACCAGTTGCTCGTCCGACATCCGCGTCGCGGGCAGATGGGACAAAGTGAGGCTCTGGAGGCTGTCCTCCAGCAGCTCGCGGTGGCCGCTCTCCGCCGGTTCACCACGCTGGACCTGCTGATACTTCGCGCGGGCCCAGGTGGCCAGCTCCGCTTCACTGAGCCGTCCGGCCAGCCGGTCCGCGATCTTCTGGCGCACGAGCGCCCGGGTGAGCAGGTCCGACGCGGGCGTGGATCCGCCCTTCGCCGCGCGGCCCAGCGTCTTTCCCGGCTTGCCGTCCGTCTGCACGACCGTGGGCACGGACTTGCGGCCCAGCGTCTTCAACGGGCCCCCGGCCTCCGCCGTGCGCCGCAGCGACCGCGCGGGCGTGGTGACCAATGGCGTGGGCTCCGGCGCGTCGTCCTTCTTGAGCGGGTGCACGCGGCCCACCAGCTTGGGCCTCGGACGCGAGTCTTCGTCCTCGGGCCCGGCGGACTTCTTGCGGCGGCCCAGCGACTTCACCGGCCCGGGGATGGCGGGGTGGAAGATGCCGCTCGCGAAGGTCTCCAGGGCCTGGATGTACGGGTCGAAGCCGTGCAGCCCCAGCACCTGCATGGCGCACGCCTCCGCCACCACGGACTCGCGGGCGGGCGGCTTGAGCAGCACCTCGATGGTGGGCAGCCCCACCGCCTCCAGCGCCTCCTTCAGCGCGTAGGACGTGAAGTAGCCCGCCGGGTTGATGAGGATGCCCTCCACGTTCTTGCGCTCGGCGTGGATCGTGTCGATGAGGACGCCCTCGTGATTGGACTGGACGAGGGTCAGCGTCAGTCCCAGCTCCTTCGCCTTCGCGCGCAGGGCCGCGTCGAGGTCCGTCAGGCGGCCCCCCACGACGTCCTCACGCTCGCCCAGGAGGTTGAGGTTCGGTCCGTGCAACACCAGCAGCTTCATGCCCATCCGTGCGACTCCATGACGCGAGAATTCCACATGGCGCTCGGCGGCGCGCTCAAGACGTGAACGGCTGACTGCCCGGCTGCAATCTGTTTCCAGAGAGGAAGTCCGCCGCGCGCATCACCCGCTTGCCCTCTGGCTGGACCTCCAGGAGGACGAGCGAGCCCTCGCCACAAGCGACCTCGATGCCCTCTGGCCCCGCGGACAGAACGGTGCCGGGTGCACCCTTCCCTTCCGCGGGCCGCATCCGGTGCACCTTGAAGACCTTGCCACCCAGCAGCGTGTATGCACCGGGCCACGGCGTGAAGGCGCGCAGGCGGCGGTCCAGCTCCACCGCGGACTTCGCGAAGTCCAGCTTGCCGTTCTCCTTGTCGATGATGGGCGCCAGCACCATGCCCTCGGAGGGCTGGGGCTGGGGCGTCAGCTCGCCGCGGAGGTAGCGCGGCAGGGACTCGCGCAGGATGTCGCCGCCCAGCGAGGACAGCTTCGCGTGCAGCGTGGCGCTCGTCTCGTCCGGCGCGATGGGCAGCCGCTTCATCGCCAGCACGGGTCCCGTGTCCAGGCCCTCATCCATCACCATCAGCGACACGCCCGTCTCACTGTCGCCGTGCTCGATGGCCCACTGGATGGGCGCGGCGCCCCGGAAGCGAGGCAGCAGCGAGGCATGCACGTTCACGCAGCCTTTCACCGGAAGCGCCAGCAGGTCCTTGGGGAGAATCTTTCCGTACGCCGTCACCACGCAGACGTCGGGGGCGTACTGGCGCAGCTCCTCGGAGAACGGCGGCGTGCGCAGCTTCTGCGGCTGGAGCACGGGGATGCCCTTCTCCAGCGCGCGCTCCTTCACGGGCGGCGCGGTGACGGCGTTGCCCCGGCCCTTGGGCTTGTCCGGCTGGGTGACGACGGCCACGACGTCGCCCACGTCGAAGCAGGCCTCCAGCGAGGCCACGGCGAACTCGGGCGTGCCCATGAAGACGATGCGGGGTCGGCTGCTCATGTGAGGGAAATCTCGTGTGGAAAAAGGGATGGGGTCAGGCCACGGACTTGAAGGCGGCGGGCGGCGCGGAGGTGTCCACCGCCTGGCGCTTGCGTGCGCGCAGCGCTTCCAGCGTGGACAGGGCCTCGCGCGTCTCCGGAGTGGTGGCCACGTCCTTGAGCGCGTCCAGCGCCTTCTCCAGAGCCATCGCTTCGTCCGCCTCGCGCTGCCGGATGCGGTCCACCGCTTCGCTGAAGCGCGCGAAGAAGGCGCGCAGCTCGTCCTTGCGCCGCAGCGGGCGCAGGCGCGGATAGCGGCCCGCCGCGAGCGCCGCGACGTAGAGGCTCATCACGTGGACGGGGCCCGCCACACGGTGCGTGAAGAGGAGCCCGAACAACCCGAGCGCGATGCCCAGACCCACGGTGGCCACGCCGGTGAGCCACCAGAGCGTCTCCACGCTGGACAGGCCCTCTTCGGCGGACATGCGGTGCACCTGCTGCGCTAGCACGCCGAACAGCAACATGCTCCCGGCGCCCATGCCGGTGAGCAGCAAGATGTATTTGAGCTGGAATTCTCGGTCGAGCAGGTACGTCCGGCGGATGATGGTCGGACGCGACGCGTTACGACTGTCTTCGGCATGGGGCATGTCGTTGACCAGCGTACCCCAGGAGGTGGGGGAGGTTTGCGTCCTTCGTCAGGACAGGTCTACACCCGACGGAAGCCCAGACGTTCGGACGTAAAGGAGCCCCATGTCCCGCTCACTCGTCGCCCTGTCCCTGGCCGTGTCCTGCCTTGCCCTGGGGGGTTGCAAGAAGGAAGACCCCAAGACGCCGGAGTACTGGCAGTCCAGTCTGGAGGGGGCCAAACGCCCCGACGACAAGGTGCGAGTGATTGAGTCGCTGCGCACGTCGGGCAACGTCAATGAACAGTTCCTGCCCTTCCTGCACGGGCGGCTGTCCTCGGAGCGCCGGCCGGAGGTGAAGGCGGCGGTGGCCCGGACGCTGGGGGATTTGCACCACCCGACGTCGCTGGAGCCGCTGACGGCGGCGCTGGACCCCGGGGCTTCGGATGTGCCGGCGCAACAGGTGAACAAGGCGGTGGTGGGCGCGCTGGGGCGGATTGGGGATGAGCGCGCGGTGCCGTCGCTGGTGCCGCTCTTGCGCAGCAAGGACAACTACACGCGCATCGAGGCCATCCAGGTGCTGGGCGCGCTGAAGGCGAAGCCGGCGGTGGAGCCGCTCATCCAGCTGGCGACGGACGAGTCCGCGGAGCCGTTCCTCAACAAGAAGGCCATCGAGGCGCTGGGGCAGATTGGGGATCCGCGCGCGGTGCCGGCGCTGATGCGCACGTTGACGAAGGAGCGCCGGGGCATGTCGTTCTACGTGGAGAGCAGCTTCGCGCTGTTCCAGCTGGGCGCGCCCGCGGCGGACGCGCTGCTACCGGTGCTGGAGGGCAAGGACGCGGAGCTGCTCACGTGGGCGAAGGCGCAGGGGGTGAACCCCGCCAGCTACCCGATGAAGGCCGCGCAGGTGCTGGGCGACCTCCGGGAGAAGCGCGCGGTGCCCACGCTGTTGAAGCAGCTGTCGTTCACGCACTCGGATCCCCAGATTCAAGCGCTGGTGCGGATGCAGGCGGCGGACGCGCTCGGGAGGATGCGTGCGCAGGAGGCGGTGAAGCCGCTCGCGGGGCTCGTGGGTGAGCCGGACCCGACGGTGCGGGATGCGTACGTGCGGGCGCTGGCGCTGCTGGGCAGCCGGGACGCGCTCCCCGCGCTGGAGAAGGCGGCGGGCACCGGGGACTGGTACTCGCGGGAGATCGCCATGAAGGGCATCGCGCTCCTGGGGGATGCGCGGGAGCAGCCGATGCTCGCGAAGCTGGCGGCGGCGGAGCCCGCGCGCACTGCGGCGGACTGCCAGGAGACGGGCGAGGACGGATGCCAGGATGCCGCGGCGCTGGGCAAGAAGCGCGCGGATCAGGTGCAGGGATATGGGGCGGTGCTGGAGGCGGCGCAGACGTGCAGCGGCAACGCGGGCTGCTGGTCGCAGCGGCTGCCCAAGGCGGACGCGGTGCTGTTGCAGCGCGCGGCGCTGGAGGTGGGGCGCTCCGGGGCGGCGGACCAGGGTCCGACGCTGGCGTCCCGGCTCACCGAGCGCGACACCGAGGCGCGCGCCACGGTCATCCAGGCGGTGGACTGGCTGGCGGACGCGCCCGGCGCGGCGAAGAAGCTGCGTGAGGCGTCCCTGCCCGCGCTGAAGAAGCAGCTGGAGGACGAGAAGGGCAACTCCAACTTCGTGCGCGTGAACGAGGACCTGCGCCGACTGATGGTCAAGCTGGAGCGGGCGTAGCGCGCATCCTGGAAGTGCGCGGAGGGCACGCGCATGTGCCCCCGCGCAAGCCGCGTCCGGGGCGGATGCGCGAGTCCCTGCCGCCGCGCATGCCACGGGTCACGCGAGGACAGGCGTGGCGCCATCCTCCGAAGCACGCAGCGCGGCGACAAGTGCGCCACCACGTGGCGAAACACGCGCTGGCGGTGGCCTCCGCTGCATGCCACGGGTCACGCGGGGACGGGAGTAGCGCCATCCTCCGAAGCACGCAGCGCGGGCGGCATTCGCTCCACCGCATGATGGAGCACACCCAGCTGACGCACCAGCCGCGACAGCTGCGTGCGCGCCAGCGCGTCCGCGCCCTCCAGGCCCGGAGTCTCGCGCTTGAGCGCTGACGGCACGCGGCGCGCCACCAACGCCGCGGACAGCTCCTCCAGCGCGTCCGACGCGTAGCGCACCACCGGCCCCAGGTCCGACTCCTGATGCCACGCGCGGCTCGCCGCCAACGCCGTCACGGCCGCGGTGAAGCGGCGCGCATAGGTGATCAACGCCATCCCCGGCTCCAGCTCCTTCGCCGGTCCCTTCCACTCACTCAGCAAGCGCTGGAACGACGCCTCCGCGGACAACAGCGCCACGCCCACCTTGCGGCGGGCCTCCCGCAGCGCCACCTCCGTGGACACCGGCGTCCGCGCCACCTCGCGCAGGTAGTGCTGGTCCGCCTTCAGCACGCCGGCCACCGCCTCGGCGAAGCGCGCGTGCTCGGGACTCGGCCACAGCAGCCGGATGCCCACCAGCGCCAGCACGCCTCCCATCAGCGTGTTGAGGATGCGCACCCCCGCAAGCCCCCAGTCTCCCGTCTGGAGCTCCGCGAGCAGCACCATCGCTGGCGCCAGCAGCACCTGGTACACCGTGAAGTTCAGCGGCCGCACGCTCACCGACACGCAGACCAGCAGCACGATGGCCGCGAGCATCAGCCACTGCGCGGGCAGCACGTGCACCAGCCCCATGGCCAACACGCTGCCCAAGAACGTGCCCGCCACACGCTGAAGCCCCTTCTCCGTGGTGAGCCCCGAGTACGGCTGCAACACGACAATCACCGTGATGGTCACCCAGTACCAGTGATTGAGCCCCAGCCCCTCCGCCAGCGCCGTCGCCACCGTCGCGGTGAGCCCCAGCCGCAACGCGTGCCGGAAGACCACCGACTCCGGCGTCAGATGGTCGCGCAGCACCTTCCACCACGAACGCCTGCGCCCCGGCTCCAGCCCCAGCGGCTTCGTGTCCCGCTCCGGCAGCGGCTCGCCGCTCTCCAGCCGGGACGCCACATCCAGCGCCACCGCGCTGTACTCCCGCAGCCGCCCCAGCAGCCCCGCCACGTGCGAGTACTGCGAGCGCGCCGGCTCCGGCAGTCCCCCGTCCGCCTGGAGCACCCGCGTCACCCGCTCCGCGTCCCACGACGACGGCACCGGCACCGTGCCCCGCACCAGCGAGCCCACCACGCCCCGCAGGTCCACCGCCAACGCGCCCAGCGCGTGCTGCGCCTCGATACGGGCCGTGCGGCACGCCCCCTGGCGTGGCGCTTCGTCCAGCGCCTCCGACATCGCCGTGAGCAGGAGCGACAGCGCGTCCGCGTCCTCCAGCAACACCAGCAGGTGCTCGCCCCGGCCGCTCTCCTCCTGCCGTCCCTGGCGCGTGGCCCCCAATGTCGCGCGCGCCGTCTCCAGCGACTGCCGCATGCGCGCGGCCCGCTGCACCGCCTCCCACGTCCCCACCCGCGAGGGCCCCTCCATGGGCCAGCCCGCGACCGCGTCCGCGAGGTCCGCCAGTTCGTCGTAGCAGGCCGCGATGGCGAGCCGCGCGGGGCGGTAGGGCCTGAGCGGCCACAACACCAGCGCCAGGAACATGGACCACAGGCCGCCCGCGACGAAGTACGCCGCCTGCGACAGCACGGCTTCCGGCCCACGCTGCGGCAGGGCCAGCGACACCACGAACAGGTTCGCCAGCAGCATGCCCACGATGCCCGGCGTGTCCCCGAAGCTGCGCGCGAAGCCGCACGCCGTCACCCAGAAGAACGTCAACGCCACGTCCACCCAGAAGGGACTCGGCAGCGCGATGATGAACCCCACCAACGCGCCCAGCACCGTCATCGCGCCCATGGCCCGAGCGCGCGTGCGGTACGGCCCGCCCTTGTCCACCAGCGCGACGAAGAGCCCGGCCATGCCCGCCCAGGACACCGCGGGCTGCGACAGGAGCGCGGAGATGAGCAGCGGAACCCCCAGCGCCAGCCCCGTGCGCAGCCCCGCCGACACCGCGGGCCGGCCCGGCTGGAAGCGGAAGAGGCCCGCGACGTGACGGGGCAGCTGTCCACGGGCCGCACGCCCCCGGGGCGCCACCCAGCCGTCCGCCACCGTCTCGCCTCCGTCCCCACGCATCCCCGCTCCTTCCCCGGGTGAACGTCCCCTGGAGGAAGAAGATGGGGTGCGCGAGCGCCGGATTCCGCCCCTGCCCGCTCGCAGGCACGGCGAACGGACACAAGGCGGCCAGGCGGTCAGCTGCGCTGCGCGTAGTACTCGACGATGAACGGCTCGTTCACGTCCACGGGGATCTCCTCACGCTCGGGCAGCCGCACGTAGCGCATGCCCTCCCCTGCCCCCAGGACCTGCACGTACGCGGGCACCTGGCGGGACTTCATCCGTCCGAAGGCGTCCTGCACCGCCGCGAGCTTCAGGTGCTCCGGATGGAAGCGCACCTCGTTGCCCGGCTTGAGCCGGATGCTCGGGATGTCCGCGCGCTTGCCGTTCACCTGGAAGTAGCCGTGGCGCACGAACTGCCGCGCCTGCCGGATGCTCGTGGCCAGCCCCGCGCGCAGCACCAGCGCGTCCAGCCGGCTCTCCAACAGCTGCATCAGCACCTTGCCCGTGTTGCCCGGGGACCGGCGCGCCTCCAGGAACGCGATGCGGCACTGCTTCTCCCGCCGGGGAGCGGCCGGTCAAGCTTCCAGACACGGGGGGTGGGTGGACGGCCGTGCGCAGGCAGGGTGAAAATGAACGGAAATACAACCCCGCGCACCTGCCTACCTACCGGTCGGAATGTGCTTCCGGGGTGAATGTAGGACGAAAACTTCACCTGTGAATTCATGAGCTTGGACCCACTCATGATCGTGTAAGCAACAACCCACACGCAACAATGGGACGGCTGACACGAGAATCAATTTGTCCGCTTCACCTTCCCCCGAAAGCCCGCCCCCCATGGCCCTGCGCACCGACCTGTCGAAGCCCGTTGTTGCCACCCAGAACCGCACCGACACGAAGCCGGTGAACACCGTGAAGCCCCAGGGCCCGGTGGGCATGAGCTCGCAGTCCAGCTTCAGCACGGGCGCGCCCTCCAAGGCGAAGGCCACGGTGGCGCTGAACGGCGTGGGCCAGAAGCTGACGCCGGGCCCGGTGGACCTCACCAGCCCCCAGGCGCAGCAGGCCGTGCAGCAGACGGTGTCGTACGTGAACCAGAAGAACCCGCAGCTGACGGGCATCACGGGCGGCACGTCGTTCTCGCCGCGCACGGTGGAGCGCGACCAACTGGGCATGACGCACGTGCGCATGGACCGCATGCACGAGGGCCTGAAGGTCGCCGGTGAGCAGATCATCGGCCACCTGGACGCGAAGGGTCAGTTCGACAGCCTGACGGGCGACGTGACCAACATCCCGGCGGGCATTGGCAAGGCGCCCACGAAGCTGACCGCGAAGGACGCGCTGGCCGTGGCGCAGAAGGACTTCAACGGCGAGACGTCCAAGGCGCCCACCGCGGAGAAGGTCATCGTCAAGGGCAAGGACGGCCAGTACCACGCCGCCTACCACGTGACGCTCACCGACACGAAGGTGTCCGACGGCAAGGACCCGCGCTCGATGAACTACTTCATCGACGCGAACACCGGCGAGTCCCTCAAGCAGTACAACACGCTGAGCCACCTGGACCGCACGACCAACGCCAAGCGCGCTGGCGGCACCTCGGGCACGCCCGCGCAGACGCCCACCACCCCGACGACGCCCACGACTCCGGGCAGCGCGGGCCGCGTGGCGGACGACCAGACGATGTACAGCGGCAAGGTCGACATCCAGACCACGAAGAACAAGGACGGCACGTTCTCCCTGGACGACAAGACGCGCGGCAAGGGCATCGTGACGTACGACGCGAAGAACCGCGAGGAAGCGTCCGGCACCACGGGCTTCACCGACAACAACGACGTCTGGGGCGAGAAGACCGACCCGTCGCGCGCCGCCACCGCGGTGGACGCGCACTACGGCGCGGAGATGACCTACGACTTCTACAAGGAGATCCTCGGCCGCGACTCCATCGACGGCAAGGGTGAGAAGCTCGTCTCCTACGTCCACACCGACGTGAACCTGGTGAACGCGTTCTGGGACGGCGAGAAGATGCAGTACGGCGACGGCGACGGGAAGGACTCCGGCCCGCTCACCACGCTGGACATCGCCGGCCACGAAATCACCCACGGCCTCACGGAGCGCACCGCGGGCCTGGAGTACGAGGGTGAGTCCGGCGGCCTCAACGAGTCCTTCAGCGACATCATGGGCACCGGCGTGGAGTGGTTCGCCAGCCAGAAAAACAGCGCGGTGAAGTTCGACTGGGCGGTGGGCGAGGACGCGTGGACGCCCAAGAACGGCGACAACACGGACGCCCTCCGCTACATGAACGACCCGACGGCGGACGGCTACTCCATCGACAACTACAAGAACTTCCCGAAGATGACGGAGGTCCACGGCTCCAGCGGCATCGCGAACAACGCCTTCTTCCTCCTCACCGAGGGCGGCAAGAACAAGACGTCCGGCATCGAGGTGAAGGACGGCATCGGCATGGAGAAGAGCCTCAAGGTCTTCGGCCGCGCGCTCACCACGTACATGACGCCGCAGACGAACTTCTCCCAGGCCCGCGCCGCGACCATCAAGGCCGCCACGGACCTGTACGGCAAGGACTCCACCGAGGCGAAGAAGGTCGCCGAGGCCTGGACCGCCGTCGGCGTGACCAAGTAGTCCGCTGAGCTTTCAGGCCCGGCCGGGAGCCCTGCGCTCCCGTCCGGGCCTTTTTCATTTCACTGCTTCGCCATGGCGGCCTTCTGTTCGCCCGCGGTATCCCGGACGTGCTCCCCGGAGACGTCCACCGTCACCTCGTGGAGCGTGCCGGTGAACTCGAAGGGCGCGGTGTAGCGCTGGCTGACGGGCGAGTTCTCGTCCCGGCCGCAGGTGAGCCCCTCTCCCAGGCTGATGGCCACCGGCATGGTCGCGTCGATGGTGCTCTGCGCCACCAGGTCGCCGTTGATGTAGAGCCGGCCGCGTCCGGGAGTGCCCCGCCCCACCTTCAGGTCTGGCTTGCCGGTGGGCTCGAACTCGAACCGCAGCTGCGAGCGTCCCTCCGGCACGTCCACCGCCGACTCGATGTGGAACTCCTGCTCGCCGAGGTAGTTGTAGGCGTAGTGCAGCTTGTGGTCCTGGATGAAGAGTGAGTAGCCGCCGGTGAGGCCGCCGTGGCTGAGCAGCACGCCCTCCGTGTCCCGCGTCACCTCCGCGTCGGCGGTGATGGTGTGGGGCCGGTTGAGCACGTGCACCGCCGCGTTCTCCGGCGCGGGCGACGTGTGCGGCCGGTACACGTAGCGCGTGCGGTCCTTCGTGAGCTGCGGGCGCTCCATGGCGAACACGGCGCGGGTGGGCGACGCGAGCGGCAGCACCTGGTAGCGCCCGGCTTCGGCGTACCAGAGGGCGATCATCTCGATGAGCTTGCCCCGGTGCGCCTCCGCCACGTTCTTCGTCTCGGAGCAGTCTTCCGCCACGTGGTACAGCTCCCAGCCGTGCGTATCCAGCTCGCGCAGCCGGTCCTCGTCGAGCAGTGACTCACCGAAGCCCTCTCCGGCCTCCTTGAAGGACGGGCCGGGGAACGGGCACACCGCGCGCCAGCCGTCGTGGTAGATGGCGCGCGAGCTGAACATCTCGAAGTACTGCGTGCGGTGTCGGCCAGGCGCGTTCCCGTCGTTGAACGTGTGCTTGAAGCTGACGCCTTCGATGGGTGACTGGGTGACGCCGCGGATCTCCGCCAGCGGCTCCAGGCCCAGGCAGTCCAGCACCGTGGGCACCATGTCGATGGCGTGCGCGTACTGCGTGCGAACCTCGCCCTTCGCCTGGATGCCCTGGGGCCAGTGGACGAGGAACGGGTCGGTGGTGCCGCCGCGGTACGTCTCCCGCTTCCAGCGGCGGAACGGCGTGTCCCCCGCCCAGGCCCAGCCCCACGGGTAGTGGTTGAAGTGCTTCGGGCCGCCCAGCTCCTCCAGTGCCGCCAGGTTCTGCTCCAGGGACTCCGGCGCGTTGTTGAAGAACTTCAGCTCGTTCACGGAGCCGTGCGGCCCGCCCTCCGCGCTGGCCCCGTTGTCGGACAGCACCATGATGAGCGTGTTGTCCAACTCGCCGGTGTCCTCCAGGAACTTCAGCAGCCGGCCGATGTGGTGGTCCGTGTGCTCCAGGAAGCCCGCGAAGACCTCCATCATGCGTGAGTAGAGGTGCTTCTCCTCCGGCGGCAGCGAGCCCCAGTCCTGCACGTCCGGGTCATGCCGGGACAGCTGCGTGCCCCGGGGAACCACGCCCAGCTCCAGCTGCTTCTGGAACACCTTCTGGCGGTAGGCGTCCCAGCCGTCGTCGAACTGGCCCGCGTAGGCGTCCGCCCACTCGCGGGGGACGTGGTGGGGCGCGTGCATGGCGCCGGTGGCGAAGTAGAGGAAGAAGGGCTTGTCGGGCGCGACCTGCTTGGTGTCCGCGATGCAGTCCATGGCGCGGTCCACCAGGTCCGGGGTGAGGTGGTAGCCCTCTTCCGGAGTGCCGGGCGGGCGGATGGCGTGGTTGTCGTGGACGAGGTCCGGGTAGTACTGGTGCGTGTCCCCGCCCAGGAAGCCGTAGAAGCGCTCGAAGCCGCGGCCCAACGGCCAGCGCGAGTACGGCCCGGCGGCGCTCGTCTGCTCCGCGGGGGTCAGGTGCCATTTGCCAATGGCATACGTGTTGTAGCCGGCCTCCATCAGCATCTCGGAGAGGAAGCCATTCTCGAAGGGGATGGTGCCGTTGTAGCCGGGGTAGCCCAGCGACGTTTCGGTGATGGTGCCCATCCCGTTGGAGTGGTGGTTGCGGCCGGTGAGGATGCACGAGCGCGTGGGCGAGCACAGCGCGGTGGTGTGCATGTTGTTGTAGAGCAGCCCGCCTTGCGCCAGCCGGTCCAGGTTCGGCGTGCGGATGGGCGAGCCGTAGCAGCCCAGGTGCCCGAAGCCCATGTCATCCAGGATGATGAACAGGACGTTGGGCGCGCCGGGCTTCGAGCGCAGGGGAGACGGCCACGCGGGAGACGACTGCTCCCAGGTGCGGCCGATGACGCCGGGAAACGGACTGCCGGGTTTGTATTCCTTGAGGGACATGTGCGGGCGCGCCTCCACGCGGCGAGAAACGTTCTCGTGCGTGAGGTGCATCGCCCCCGGAGGCAGCGAATCTGCCCTCAGGACGGAGGCGGCCGGACCCAGGCCCTGGCCGCCTCCTGCTTCACACCCCGCTCACGTCACGGGGAACGGGTTGCGTTCGTGGAACTGGCGCTGGTGGAAGTACGGGTACGGCCAGGGCGTGGTGCTGGCGGCGTCCAGCGTGGCCACCTGCGCGGGCGTGAGGTTCCAGCCGATGGCGCCCAGGTTCTGGCGCAGCTGCTCCTCCGTGCGCGCGCCGATGATGACGTTGGACACGGTGGGCCGCTGGAGCAGCCAGTTGAGCGCCACCTGCGGCACCGTCTTGCCCGTCTCCTGGGCCACGGCGTCGAGCGCGTCCACGACCTTGAAGAGGTACTCCTCCGGCACCTGCGGGCCGCCGGCCGCGGTGGCGGGGTTGTTGAGGCGGCTGGTCTCCGGCTTCGGCGCGCCCCGGCGCAGCTTGCCGGTGAGCCGGCCCCAGCCCAGCGGGCTCCACACCACCGCGCCCACCTTCTGGTCCTGCGCGAGCGGCATCAGCTCCCACTCGTAGTCGCGGCCCACGAGCGAGTAGTAGGCCTGGTGGGCCACGTAGCGCGCCAGGTTGTAGCGCTCCGACACGGCCAGCGACTTCATCAGGTGCCAGCCGGAGAAGTTGGAGCAGCCGAGGTAGCGGATCTTCCCCGCGCGCACGAAGCCGTCCAGCGTGTTGAGGACCTCCTCCACGGGCGTCACCGCGTCGAAGGCGTGGAGCTGGAACAGGTCGATGTAGTCCGTCTTCAGCCGGCGCAGCGAGGCCTCCACTGCGCGCGTGAGGTGGAAGCGCGAGGAGCCCACGTCGTTGGGCCCCGTGCCCGCGCGGAAGGTGGCCTTGGTGGAGATGATGGCCTTGTCGCGCCGGCCCTCCAGCGCCTTGCCGAGAATCTCCTCCGCGAGCCCGGCGGAGTAGCCATCAGCGGAGTCGAACATGTTCACGCCCGCGTCGAGCGCGATGTCCACGAGCCGCGTGGCCTCCTTCACGTCGCTGGAGCCGAAGCCCTTGAAGAAATCACCAGCGCCACCGAACGTGCCCGTGCCCAGACTGAGGACGGGGACCTTGAAACCAGAACCACCCAGCTGCCGGTACTCCATGACGTTCACCTCGTGACGAAGCGGGAGGAAAGGCGGCCCACGTAACGGGCCGTGGCGCGGCGCGCAACCGTCGTTTCGCGACGCGCGTGATGCTTGAAGCGGAGCGTGGGGGCGCCCATCATGCGCGCGCCTTCCCGGGTGGGGAGGAAGGGGTCCAGGTCTCACGTGAGCACGTCCGCGCCACCCGCATCCGGCCGTCCGCCCATCCTGCGGGCATTGGGCTATCTGCGCCGCTATCGCCTGGAGGCGCTGGGCGCGCTGCTGTCGCTGCTGCTCGTCTCCGTGGCGAACCTGGGCGCGCCGCAGATGATCCGCATCGCCATCGACCACGGGCTCGCGCGCGGGGAGATACGGCCCGTGTGGTTGGCGGTGGGCGGGCTGGTCGCCATCGCGCTGGGGCGCGGCCTGTTCAACTTCCTGCAGGGCTACCTGGCGGAGCGCGCGTCACAGGGCGTGGCGTTTGATTTGCGCGACGCGCTCTTCGCGCGCATCCAGCGGCTGTCCTTCAGCTACTACGACCAGGCGCAGACGGGGCAGCTGCTCACGCGGCTGACGAGCGACGTGGAGGCGGTGCGCACCTTCGTGGGCAGCGGCGTGGTGCAGTTCGCCGCGGCGGCGGCGATGCTGGTGGGCTGCGCGGGGCTGCTGCTGTACCTGGATCCGGTGCTGGCGCTGGCGGCGCTGAGCACCGTGCCGCCCATCCTGTGGGTGCTGCGCCGGTTCATGCAGCGGATGCGTCCGCTGTTCGGCCAACTGCAGGCGCTGCTGGGCTCGCTCAACACCACGCTGCAGGAGGACCTGCGCGGGCTGCGCGTGGTGCGCGCCTTCTCCGGCGAGGCGAGGGAGCTGGAGCGCTACGGGAAGACCAACGCGGAGCTGAAGGAGAAGAACCTGCGGGTGGTGGACGCGCTGGCCGGCAACTTCCCCCTGGTCACCTTCATCGCCAGCATGGGAACGCTGATGGTGGTGGGCGTGGGAGGCTGGCGCATCCTCCATCAGAAGCTGACGCTGGGAGAGCTGGTGGCCTTCATCAGCTACCTGACCTTCCTGTTGATGCCCCTGATGACGCTGGGCTTCTTCGCGGCCAGCATGTCGCGAGCGAGCGCGTCCGCGCAGCGCCTCTTCGAGCTGCTCGACACGGCGGTGGAGGTGGCGGACCGTCCGGGCGCGGTGCCACTGCCTCCATTGCAGGGCCGCATCGAGCTGCGCGACGTGCGCTTCCGCTACGCGGGCAGCGACCGCGAAATCCTGCGCGGCGTGAGCGTGACGTTGGAGCCCGGGCAGCTGGTGGCGGTGCTGGGCACCACCGGCTCCGGAAAGAGCACGCTCATCAACCTGCTGCCGCGCTTCTACGACGTCACCGGGGGCGCGGTGTTGCTGGACGGACATGACGTGCGGGACGTGACGCTCGCGAGCCTGCGCTCGCAGATGGGCGTGGTGCTCCAGGACGCGCTGCTGTTCTCCGGAACGGTGCGGGAGAACATCGCCTACGGGCGTCCGGAAGCGACGCAGGCCCAGGTGGAGGCCGCGGCGGAGGCGGCCCAGGCGGCGGAGTTCATCCGCGAGCTGCCCCAGGGCTACGACACGCTGGTGGGCGAGCGCGGCGTGGGGCTCTCCGGTGGGCAGCGGCAGCGGCTGGCCATCGCGCGGGCGCTGCTCACGGATCCGCGCCTGCTCATCCTGGACGACAGCACGTCCGCGGTGGACGCGCGCACGGAGACCGCCATCCAGGGCGCGCTGGACGCGCTGATGCGGGACAAGCGCAGGACGGCCATCGTCATCGCCCAGCGCATCAGCACCGTGCGGGACGCGGACCTCATCCTGGTGCTGGATGAGGGGCGCATCGCCGCGAAGGGGCGCCACGAGGAGCTGAAGGCCTCCAGCGAGCTGTACAACGACATCCTCGGGTCGCAGCTGCAGCCGCCGCGTCAGGAGGAGGTGGCATGAGGCGGCCTGGAAGCATCGAGGCGATGGCGGAGCTGGAGATGGGCCGCGCGAAGCACCGTGGGAAGGTGCTTCGCCGGCTGCTGGGCGAGCTGCGTCCGCACGCAAGCACGCTCACCGTGGCGATGGTCTTCATCCTGGTGGGCGCGGCGTGCCAGGCGCTGGGGCCGTACCTGATGAGCCGGGCCATCGACCACGACATCGGCTCGGGGGACGGCTGGGGGTTGTTGCGGACGATGGGGGTGCTGTTCGTCGTCTACGTCGTGGGCTTGCTGACGCAGCAGGCGCAGACGCGGCGGGTGGGCCACACGGGGCAGCACGTCCTGTCGGACCTGCGCCTGCGCCTCTTCGAGCGGCTCCAGCAGCTGCCGCTGTCGTGGTTCGACCGGCGGCCGCTGGGCGACCTGATGAGCCGGCTGCTCAGCGACGTGGACACGCTCAACCAGCTCTTCGCGCAGGGGCTGACGCAGCTGTTGGGGTCGCTGCTGGGGCTGGTGGGCGTGCTCGTCGCGATGTTCGCGCTCAACTGGCGCCTGGCATTGGCGTGCTTCTCCCTCATCCCCGCCATCGTGCTCACCACGTGGTTCTTCGCGTCGCGGGCGCGCAATGCCTACCGCAAGACGCGGCAGACGGTGGGCGACGTGACGGCGAACCTCCAGGAGGAGATTGGAGGCGTGCGGCAGGCGCAGGCCTTCAACCGCACGGAGAAGAACATCGAGCGATTCCGTGACAGGAACGCGGCCAACCGCGACGCGAACGTGGCGGCGGTGGGCATCACGTCCGCGTTCTCGCCGGCCATCGACCTGCTCTCCACGCTGTCCACGGCGCTGGTGATTGGCTACGGCGGCGCGCTGGCGCTGAGCGGGCAGCTCACGGTGGGCGGCGTGGCGGCGTTCCTCATCTACGTGCAGCAGTTCTTCCGGCCGGTGCAGCTGGCCGCGTCCGTGGCCGCGCTGATGCAGTCCGCGCTGGCGGGGGCGGAGCGCATCTTCTCCATCCTCGACGAGACCACGGAGCCGCCAGACGTATCGGGCGCGGTGGAGCTGGGGCCGCTCCAGGGCCAGGTGGTGTTCGAGGGCGTGTCCTTCGGCTACGACGCCGCGCGGCCGGTGCTGCGCGACGTGTCCTTCCACCTGGAGCCCGGCCAGACGCTGGCGCTGGTGGGGCGCACGGGCGCGGGCAAGACGACGGTGGCCAGCCTGGTGCCGCGCTTCTACGACGTGACGGGGGGCACGGTGCGCGTGGACGGGCACGACGTGCGCCAGGTGACGCGCGCGAGTCTGCGCCGGCAGATGGCCATGGTGCTCCAGGAGCCGTTCCTCTTCAGCGGCAAGGTGGCGGACAACATCGCCTATGGGAAGGCGGACGCCACCCGCGAGGACGTGGAGGCGGCGGCGAAGGCGGTGCACGCGCACGACTTCATCACCCAACTGCCGCAGGGCTACGACACCGTGCTGGGCGAGGGCGGCGCGACGCTCAGTCAGGGGCAGCGGCAGTTGCTCGCGTTCGCTCGCGCGGTCATCGCCAATCCGCGGGTGCTCATCCTGGACGAGGCGACGGCGAACATCGACACGCGCACGGAAGCGCTCATCCAGCTGGCGTTGGGGCAGCTGTTGTCCGGCCGCACGAGCATCGTCATCGCGCACCGGCTCAACACCATCCGCCACGCGGACCTCATCCTGGTGCTGGAGCACGGCACCGTGGTGGAGCGCGGCAACCACGCGGAGCTGCTCGAGAAGGGCGGGCTCTACGCGGAGCTGTACCACCAGCAGTTCCGTGACACGCCGGAGCCGACGGTCAAGGCGCTGGGCTGAGCGCGCGCCGGACCGGTCCTCCAAACCCATCCGCCTCGTCGCCGCGGGGGCTCCGCCTCTGTGCCGGGCGGAAACATGCACCCACGGCGCTCGGACGTGGCTCGATGGGCCGCCTCCGGCATTTTGGTTCCCGCCGGGCCTGCATCTCGCTTGCACGGCTGACCGCCCTTCGTTACCCAGCGGCCGAGGGTGCGGCCCCGGCGGCATGCGCTTCGCGGTGGCGATCTCCAGCATTCATTGCGTTGGAGCCGGGCGCGCCCCCTCTTCACCCCTTCAGGGAGCAGGCATGGCAGGCAGTCGAGGGACAGCGTTGGTGACGGGCTCGTCCGCGGGAATTGGCGCGGTGTACGCACTGCGGCTGGCGGCGCTCGGGTATGACCTGGTCCTGGTCGCTCGGAGGGAGGAGCGGCTGAAGACGCTGGCGGCGGAGCTGACGGCGGCGCATGGCATCCGCGCGGAGGTGCTGCGGGCGGACCTCACGGTGCACGCGGACCTTCAGCGGGTGGCCGGGCGCGCGGCGGGCGAGGACCTCACCCTGCTCATCAACAACGCGGGCGTGGGTGGCTATGGCCCCTTCGCGCAGGTGGAGCCCTCGGCGCTGGAAGGACTGGCGAACCTGCACATGATGGCGCCGATGCTGGCCACGCGCGCGGCGCTGCCCGGCATGCTGGCGCGGGGCAAGGGCGCGGTCATCAACGTCGCCTCCCTGCTCGCCTTCTCCGGCGCGATGCCGCCGGGTCCCCTGCCCCACCGGGCCACCTACGCGGGCGCGAAGGCGTTCCTCGTCCACTTCACCCGCACGCTCGCGGGAGAGCTGCGCGGCACGCCCGTGGTGGCGCAGGTCGTCTGCCCGGGCATGACCTTCACGGAGTTCAACGGTGGCTATCCCGGCACCATGTCACCAGAGGACGTCGTCACCGCGTCGCTCGTCGCGCTGGAGCGCGGTGAGACGGTCTGCATCCCCGGACTGGAGGCAGCGGAGGCCCTCACTGCCCTGGAGAAGGCGGAGGCAGGACTGCTGCGTGGGGCGACCCATGCATTGGCTGGGCGGTACCGGACGGCCTGAAACGCATTTACTGCACATGCATCCATTCAGGCATTCATCTGCACGGAGGAAGCACTCATGAGCGGAACCTCGACGCGACCCGCGGAGAAGAGCGGCACCTTCAAGCTGGGCGGAGATTTGCCCGTCCACCGGCTGGGCTACGGCGCCATGCAGCTCACGGGCCCTGGCATCTGGGGCCCGCCCAAGGACCGGGCGGAGGCGGTGCGCGTGTTGCGCCGCGCGCTGGAGCTGGGCGTGGACTTCATCGACACTGCGGACTCCTACGGCCCCTACGTCAGCGAGGAGATCATCGCGGAGGCACTGCACCCCTACGCCAAGGGCGTGGTGGTGGCGACGAAGGCGGGCCTGGTGCGCACGGGGCCCAACGAGTGGCATCCGGTGGGCGCGCCGAAGTACCTGCGCCAGCAGCTGGAGATGTCGCTGCGCCGGCTGAAGCTGGAGCGCATCGACCTGTACCAGCTGCACCGCATCGACCCGAAGGTCCCGGTGGAGGAGTCGCTGGGCGAGCTGAAGGCGCTGCAGAAGGAAGGGAAGATCCGCCACATCGGCCTGTCGGAAGTGTCGGTGGAGGAGATTGAGCGGGCACGCAAGGTGGTGGACATCGTGTCGGTGCAGAACCGGTACAACCTGACCGACCGCGTGCACGAGAAGGTGTTGGACTACTGCGAGAAGGAGAACCTGGGTTTCATCCCCTGGTTCCCGCTGGCGACGGGCGGTCTGGCGAAGCCGGGGAGCACGCTCGACTCCGTGGCGAAGAAGCACAACGCGACGCCCGCGCAGATTGCCCTCTCCTGGCTGCTGGAGCGCTCGCCGGTGATGCTGCCCATCCCGGGCACGTCCTCCGTGAAGCACCTGGAGGAGAACGTCGCGGGCGCGGAGGTGAAGCTCAACAAGGACGAGCTGGCCGCAGTGGACGCGCAGGCATCCGGGCGCTGAAGCATCAGCCCTGGTTCGCTTGAAGCACCCCACCGGCCCACGGGCGGATGGGGTGCTCGCGGCACTTCACGTGGCGAGCGTCCGCCGGCCACGAATCTTCGTGAACGCGTGCGAGCTCAGATAGGCATAGCTCTGGGGTGCGCGCAGCTCCGGTGAGATATCTCCCAGCGGGAAGGGCTTCGCGAAGACGTGGACCTTTCCCACCTGGATCGCGACGCCCCCCTCGCATCGCGAGAAGTAGCGGTCGTAGTCCTCCTTCAGGATGCCCCCCACCCTCGAGTAGCGGCGCCAGAGCTGCTCGGGAGCGGCCTCGTCGATGCCCAGGATGTCGAAGAAGCCGACGACCTGCTTCACCGGGCTGGAGGAGTAGACGACGACGTGTGAGACCTCCCTGCGGAAGGCGCGCTTGCGGAACTCGACGCGCTTGAGCCCTTCCAGGATGGGCGTCGCATACCGGGGCTGGATGGGCAGCAGGACTACAGACCGAGGCGTTGGCGAAGCCACTCACGACCTCCCTGCTGCACCGTGGTGATGGACTGCGGAGGGCCGTTGAGCACTCCATGACGACAGAGGTCACCGAGAGGAATGGGCTCCTTCAGGATGGCCGCTTGTCGGAAGAGGATGGCGAGCACTTCGCCATTCGAGCACAGCACCTGCATGTCGCGAAGGGGGAACACCGTGCGTTTTCCCACCGTGGCGGCGATCTCTTCGGCATTCGCGGACACCAGCGTCTGCTCGGCGATGCCCACGACCGTCACGGCCTTCTGGGAGTGGCTCAGGTAGAACAGCAGCGACGCACCAGGCTCTATCTGCCGGATCAACGCCCGGCACAGGTACGCCTTTCGCAGGCCATTCCCAAAGGGATGGATGCCGGGCTCCAGCGACAACTGCGCGTCCGCGTCCGGGAAGAGCAGGTGATGGAACTTGGGCTCGATGGGGATGATGAAGGACGGCACATCGAACTTCATCGCGGGCGGCCCGTGGCGCACGTGAAAGTCGAGCGGCGAAAGCGCTTCGAGCGCATCTCCTGTACGCATTCGTTTCAAGAGGACGAATTCGCCAGATTCCGTACGCCCTTCCACCTGGAATCCGAAATCCTCGAACATGGCGATGAGCGCGCCCTGGCGCTCGTAGGCCGTCACGTAGACGAAGTCGTGCCCGTTCTTCGAAACGTGCTCGAAGACGCTCTTGAGCAGAAGCTCGCCCAGGCGTCGCCCCTGATGCTCGGGCGCAACCTTGAACGTGCAGAGCTTCAGCGTGCGCCCCTTGAAGGCCAGGACGCCCTCCTCATCCTTGATGAGGCACAGCGCAGCCAGATGACGCCCCTGCCCCCGCACCACCCAGCATCGTCGGTGGTCCATCTGGCATTTGCGGAACCAACCATCGAACGACGGGTAGTCCCCTCGGAGGCTGTCGAGGAAAGGATCCTCCGTGTCGACGTCATGCGCGAACGTGAACTCCACCGCTGGCGGAGGCCGGGCGAACCTGGATCGCAAGCCCTGCACCATGGCGAGGGCTTCGCCGACCGTGACAATGCGTTCCTTCAGTCCGATGCGCTTCGCCTTCCGGTGGATGCGCAGGTCTTCAGTCACCAGGACGCCCACAGCATTGGACCGAACAGCGGCCAACAGCTGGTGGTCCACCCAATCATTCGAGTGGAGTGCAGGGCTCCCCAGAACCTCGTCCCAGCTTGTGGGAACGGGAGGCGGCGCAGGAAGAGGGAGGTATTTGCCGAGCAACAACTCGCGAAGCCAGCGGCGTGCCTCGTCGCGGTCCCTCTCGACATCCACCTTGATGGCTGGATGGATGAAGAGCTGATAGCCAGCCTCTTCAATGGCGCTTACCAGCCGGGTCGCGGGCTCCATCATTGCCTCAACCTGTTCGGGCGAGGTGGGCTCCAATGGAATCAAGACATTCGTATCGATCAAGAGCTTCGTGACATCCCCCTTACTGCTGTCATGAAGCGTGAAGCCTACTCACGCGTCTGACACCCGTCACTTCCGCTTCACGTAACGCAGGAGGAGCGTCACCAGCTCCTCCTGGAGCAGCCCCTGGGACAGGGACTCGGGGCGCTCCACCACGGCGCGGTGGATGACCGCGTGGGACACCGTGTCGATGAGCCACAGGGCCAGCTCCGGGTCCGGCACGTCCGTGCGGAATTGGCTCAGGGCCTCCAGCATGGGCGCGTCCTCCGGACCCCACTTCCTGGGGGGACGTGATGGCAGCTCCTCCGTCAGCGCGTGGTGCAGCTTCGGATTCACCGCGTGCGCCGCGAAGCCCAGCGCCACCAGCGTCCGGATGAGGTCCTCCAGCGTCTTGAACTTCCGCGTCGACAGCACCTCTCGGGCGGCGGCGCGCTGCTCCTTCACGTGCCGGCGCGACACCTCCACCACCAGTGCCTCCTTGCCTGGGAAGAACTGGTACAGCGATGCCACGTTCACGCCCGCTCGCTCCGCGATGCGGTTCGTCGTCAGCTTCGCGTAGCCGTCGCGCACCAGAATGTCAGCAGTCGCCTGCACCAACGCGTCCACCGTCGCTCGCGAGCGCTCCTGCGTGGGTGTCTTCCGAGGGGAAAGCTTCGCGCGCGGCATGCCGGACTCCTGGGACGGGAACGCAAGCTGACAACATAAGCAGTCCCTTACATTCTTGTCTCCGTCGCTGCCTCCCCGCGACAGGAGACCTTTCATGTCCCATGACACTCTGCCGGTGCTCGTCATCGGCGCAGGGCCCACCGGCCTGACGCTCGCGTGTGACCTCGCTCGTCGAGGCATCCGCGTGCGAATCGTGGATGCGGCCCCGGGCCCCTTCGCCGGGTCTCGCGGCAAGGGGCTTTCGCCTCGCACGCTGGAGGTGATGGACGACCTGGGCGTGCTCGATGCCGTGCTCGCCGCGGGCATGGACTATCCCCGCCTCCGCCTCCACTGGCGCCGCTTCGTCGTGGGGCGCTGGACCATGATGGCCCGCCGCGCCGCCACCCCGGACGTGCCCCACCCCAATCCCTGGCTCGTACCCCAGGCCCGCACCGAGGGCATCCTGCGTGACCGGCTGGCATCGCTGGGAGTCCCGGTGGAGTTCGGCACCGCGCTCACCGGCTTTACCCAGGACGACACCGGCGTCACCGCCACCCTCACCCGCGACGGCGCGGAGGAGACCGTCCGCGCGGAGTACCTGGTGGGCGCGGACGGCGGACACAGCCGCGTTCGCAAGGCGCTGGGCCTGACCTTCCACGGCGTCACCCACGAGGAGGAGCGCATGGTCGTGGGCGACGTGCGCGTGGACGGATTGGACCCCTCGCACTGGCATGTGTGGCCCTTCGCCACGGGCGGCATGGTGGCGCTGTGCCCGCTGCCCGACACGGGCCGCTTCCAGCTCGCCCTCCAGGTGAAGCCCGGCGCTCCCCTGCCGGAGCTCACCGAGGCCGCGATCCACCAGCGCATCCAGGAGGCCGCCCGCCCTGGCTCCAAGCTGCGACTGCATGACGCGAGCTGGCTGTCCGTGTACCGCCCCAACGTGCGCATGGTGGACCGCTACCGTGTGGGCCGCGTGTTCATCGCGGGCGACGCCGCGCATGTGCACCCTCCCGCCGGAGGCCAGGGCCTCAACACGGGCGTGCAGGATGCCTACAACCTGGGCTGGAAGCTGGGCCACGTGCTCCAGGGCGCGGACCCGGCACTGCTCGACACCTACGAAGCGGAGCGGCTGCCCGTCGCCGCGCGGGTGCTCGGGCTGTCCTCGAAGCTGTTCGACGGCATGCGGCAGGGACGCATGAAGGCCCTGAACCGGGGCGACGAGTTGCGGCAACTGGGCCTGGGCTATCGCGGCGGACCGCTCGCGCCAGAGGTTCCCGGCGACACGGCGCGGGTGCAGGCCGGAGACCGCGCCCCGGACGCCCCCTGCGTGGATGCCCACGGAAAACCTGTCCGACTGGAGGTCTGCGCGGAATAGGGGTGAAGGCTGACTGGCTACTGAGCCTCAAGGGAGGCAGGGGCCTCCAGCACGAAGTAGACGCAAAAAAGCCGGCTGCGTGTCAGCAGCCGGCGGATGTTGTGGGCCAGGAGTTTGAGGAGGACTTCGGCGCGGACGGTGCTGGGGTGGCGGGAGCTGAGACGACGGAATCGCATGTCGTGCTGCACGGAGGCGAACACCGGCTCCACGGTGGCGATGCGCTGGTTGTAGCGGGCCGCGGCCCCCCGTTGGGACATGCGCAGGAGCATGGCCTGGCGAAAGCGTTCGTACTCCCAGCGCACGGTGAGTTTGCGGCGCAGGCCCTTTGTGCACCGCGGACGCAAGGAGCAGTCCGCGCATCCGACGCCGAAGTAGGCTTCGCACGCGCCAGAGGTATCGCGCACGGGCCCCCGCATGGTGCGCCCTGCCGGGCACACCACGGCTCGCGTCGAGGGCTGAAACTCGAAGGCCTCG
>NZ_RAWQ01000105.1:0-34260 GCF_003668965.1 Corallococcus sp. AB030 | reverse complement strand
TTTCCGGCTCCAGGGCATGGGCGGAAAAAGGGGGCAGGACCGTGGACATGAAGACGAAGAAGGACCTGGCGGTCGATTTCATCAACACCATCCGCACCATGGAGCCGAGCGCGCTCAACGCCCTCATCGTGAAGGAAGCGGGCGAGGAGCTGGCGCAGTTCTTCCTGAACTACAGCGCGAACCTCATCTCCAAGGATCCGTCCCGGGTGTTGGAGAACACGTCCTCGCTGATGCTGATGGGCTACCTCATCCGCACCTACGAGGAGAAGAACAGCCAGGCCAAGCAGGGCAACTTCCAGTCCTACGCGTACGCCTGAGGGCCTGCGCGCGCGGGCTCGACAGGCCCGGGGAGGCCTGTTAGGCACGCGTCGCCCATGCTCATCGACCTACACGCCCATTCCCACCTGTCCAAGGGGTGCGACCTGGAGCCGCGCGCCGTGCTGGAGCGGGCGGCCATGTTCGGCCTGGACGCGGTGGCGTTCACCGAGACGAACACCCAGGACGGCTGCGACGAACTCTTCGAGATCGGCGCCAAATCCAAGGTGAAGGTCTTCGTGGGCCTGGAGCTCGTCACGGACCGGGGCCAATACCTGTGCTTCTTCCCGAAGCCGGAGCTGGCGCCGGAGCCCGTGCAGATGTGGGGCAGCAACCGGGAGAAGCCCTGGAGCGCCGCCGAGTGCCTGCCCAAGGTGAAGGCGATGGGCGCGGCCATCATCGCGGCCCGCCCCTTCGACCGCGACGTGCCCAACCCCGCCATGGAGTACGTGCGCTCGCTGTCCGGCGTGCTGTGCGCCGTGGAGGGCTACAACGCCAAGGTGAAGCAGACGGCCAACGACCTGGCCGTGGAGGCCGCGGACGTCCTCAAGGTGCCCTGCGTGGGCGGCAGCGACGCGCGTGGCTCCCTGGACGAGATGGGCCGCGGCGCCACCTTCTTCAAGCGCGACGTGCTCACCCAGGCGCAGCTGGTGGAGGAGCTGTTCAAGGGCGACTACTGGCCGGTGATGGCCGGTGAGCTGCCCCGCCTCACCCGGCCGGGCGAGGCGCAGGCCCAGCGCAAGGGCGGCGGCGGCAAGAAGCAGCACCGCCGCGGCGGTCGGCGCTAGACAGGCGCCAGGCGGTTCAGGGCAGGACGGATTTGCCTGCCTCTTCCGCGCGCACCAGCTTCCCGTCGCTGAGGAACGCCTTGCGGCGCTCGCCGGTGTAGCGCCACTCCTCGTTCTTCGCGGTGCCCTCCAGCGTGCGGCGCACGGACTCCGGCGGGCCCCAGGCCATGCGCACCGCGTCCGCGGGCATGTCCGGCACCAGCGTCTTGGTGCGCACGGCCTCCTTCACCGCCGCGCTGAAGCCGTTGAGCTGCTGCGTCAGCGGGTGGGGCGACAGCGTGTTCCCCAGCTCCGCGCGGAACGCGTCCTGCCGGTCCAGGTTGGGCGGCAGCACCATCACCACCTGCTCGCCCGCGGGGGCGCCCTCCACCGTCACGTACACCCACGGCCAGGTGCGCGGGGAGTAGAGGACGCGCTCGGTGACGACCCACGCGGTGGGGAACTCCACCTTGGTGATCCGCACGCGCGAGCCGGCGGGGAGGGTGGCCTGGACGGGGCCGGGGTTGATGGGCTTGCCCTGGGTGTCATCCACCAGCCGCACGTCCTCTGGAGGGTAGGGCGTGAGCAGCCGCTTGGACGCGTCCCCGAAGAAGGGCGTCAGGTAGGCGGAGACGCGCAGGTACTGCTCCGCGTCCGGGCCGCTGAGGCCGCGGTCCAACGCGGCCCGGTCCTCGGGGGACATGCGGGTGGCGGACGCGCAGCCAAAGGACATGGCGGCCACGAGCGGCACCAGGAACAGCGACGACAGCGAGCGGAAGGAACGCGGCATGGCACCTGGAGGCGCGCGGGATGGGACGGCGCGCACCTTCGGGTGTCTGCTTAGCCTAGCGGCTGGCCTGCGTCAGCGCCGGCGTGTCCGTCGCCGCGAGCTTGCCGTTGCGGCAGCCGCGCTGCGTGGGACACACGGGACCGCGGCCATGCGGGTCCGCGACCAGGAGGAACCGCCCCTGCCCCCGAGCATCCGTCAGCTCCGGATGGCCGCACAGCGCGCAGTGGCGGGGGGGACGCTTCGAGGGAGGGAAGGGCACGCGTCAAGTGTGCGGCCTCCCCGCGCCCCCAGCGAATTTTCAGCCGGGGGCGGTGGGACGATGGAGCCTGGGGCGCTACGACTTGTCTCCGGACGCGGACGGAGTGCTCGGCGCGGCCGCGGGAGCGCTGGGCGCCGTGCTGGTGCTCGACGACGACGAGGTCGAAGAAGACGCGGGCGACGACGACGCCGAGGAGGACGACGACGAACCGCCGCCGTCCTTCTTCGTGGAGCCGTACAGGTCCGAGTACCAGCCGCCACCCTTGAGGTGGAAGCTGGAGCGGCTGAGCTGCTTGCTCAGCGTGCCCTCGGCGCCGCACGCGGTGCAGGCAGGGGGCGTCGGGTCGGACATCTTCTGCAGGACGTCGATGGTCTTTCCACAGGCCGAGCAGCCGTACTCGTAGATGGGCATGGGGTGGGTACCTCGTCTCGATGAGTCAGTTCGAAGGGGATTGGGCCTGGGCGGAGAGCTGCTTGCGCAGGCCTTCCGTCAGATTCAGGCGCTCGAAGGCGCGGGTGACCAGCTCCGCGGGCGCGCCGTGCTTGCGACCCACGACGTTGGCCAGCGAGTGGAGATCCGTGGCGTCCGGCAGGGCGTCCTTCGCCAGCCGCTCCAGCTCCTTGCGGAGCGCGTCGGCGAAGCGCTTCTGGATGCCCAGGTCCACCAGGTACTTGTCCCGGCCGAGCAGATCCAGCCGGTGGGTGAGGTGGCTCGTGGCCAGCACCTCGTTGCGGAAGCGCTCGCGCAGCGCCTCCACGACTTCTTCCAGCCTGAGCGCGTGGTTGAGCCGCTGCAGCTCGCTGGGGGACAGGCCGAGCGCCCAGGCCACCCGGCCGGTGGCGCCGCGCTGGGACGCGTAGGCGGTCTCGATGTTGTGGCGCTCGCGGGCCTCCAGCGTCTCCATGATGCCGTGCTGGCGCAGCACGTTCTCCATGTCGACCTGGGTCATCTCACCGCGCGGGCCGTTGTAGCGGTGCTCCAGCGTGCGCAGAAGTGAGTAGCGGTGCTCCGTGGCCTCGATGGCGGCCTCCAGCGTCTCCTTGCCCTCCGCGCGCGTCAGTTCAAGGAACGACAGTCGCTGGGCCTCCACGCGGGTGAAGCGGCCGCGGGGGCGGGGCAGCTCGCGCTTGAGGAAGCGCGGGGCCTCCTCTTCTTCCTGGGGCGCCTGGGGAGCCGGGGCGGACGCGGCGGTGTCGGCGTCCTCCGCGTCGGTGGTGCGCTTCTTGGGCGCGATGCGCTCCTGGACGGCGGCGGCCTCCGCCTTGGCGCTCTTGCGGCGGCCGGTCTTCGCGTCCGCCTCCTCGGAGGCCGGGGAGGGGAGCGCGAACACGGGCGTCGTGGAGGCGGGCGCGGGGGGCGGCGTCTTCTCCTCGCGCACCAGGGCCAGCTCCTGCGCCACGTCGTAGTAGCCGCACTCCTGGCGCTGGGCCGCGAGCGCCGGCGTCACGCCGCGCAGGATGTCCACCACCGCGAAGGGCCCCAGGGGGGACGTCTCCGGTTCACCATCCGTGAGGGCGCGGACCCGGAAGTCCTCATCCTCGGTGAGGAGCGCGAGCGCCTCGCGGACCTGCTGTGCGGGGGCCGGAGCCTTCGCGCGTCGGCAGAAGTCCGACACCGCCACCGCCACCGGGGTGGGTACGTCATCGGGCTGCCGTCTTCTCTGCCAGGGACTGATCATGGAAAGGTTCGGAAAATTGCTCGTTTACGAGGGCGGATGCCTCTATCTTCGCGGCCAGACAGGTGTCAATGAGCCAGTCCGGCCTCAATGTAAACAGCTCACGCGCGGCGCAAGCCGAAGTCACCGAACTCCGTGGTAGTCACCGGGGAAGCGGGCGCTTGCCAGGCCCGGCCGGCCAGATTGTCTTGCGGGAGCAGGCATCCCCACCCCAACACATGGGGTGCTCCAGAGATTGCAGATGACGACCCATCACCACAGCCACTCCCACTCCCACGGCCCCTCGGACAAGGACAAGGACGAGGTCCTGGCGCGCTACATGGCCCAGCACGGGCTGAAGAGCACGCGCCAGCGCAGCCTCATCATCGACACCTTCTTCGAGGTGGGCGGCCACCTGTCCGTCGAAGAGCTGTGGAACAAGGTGCGCGAACAGGACACCAAGGTGTCCGTGGCCACCGTGTACCGGACGATGAAGCTGCTCAACGAGTGCGGCCTGGCCCACGCGCGCAACTTCGGTGACGGGCAGACGCGCTACGAGGCGGCGGCGGGGCGCGAGCACCACGATCACCTCATCTGCACGAGCTGCGGCACCATCGTGGAGTTCGAGAACGACCGCATCGAGACGCTCCAGGACGCGGTGGCGCGCAAGCACGGCTTCACGGTGACGTCGCACAAGATGGAGCTGTACGGCTTGTGTCGCGAGTGCCAGCTCCGGGGTGGCCCTCCGGAGACAGAGGCCTGAGCGCGTGAGCCCGGTGCGACGACGCGCGCTCCTGTGCGCGGTGGCGCTGGGCGCACTGACGCTGACGGGCTCGGTGTCCGGCTGTCGCCACGGCGGGCCGGTGGATGCCGGGCCCGCGTTCTACCGGGCGCTGTGGCTGCCGTCGGTGGGGCCTGCGCGCTACGACCCCCGCCAGCTCACGGGCAAGGTGGTGCTGGTGTCCTTCATGGCCACCTGGTGCTTCCCGTGCCTGGCGGACCAGCCCTCGCTCAAGCATCTCCAGGAGACCTACGGCCCCCAGGGCTTCCAGGTCGTCGCGGTGGGGATGGACATCGACGAGGGCCGGGTGCTGGGGCCGTTCGCGAACCACTACGCCTTTCCGTACCCGGTGCTCCTGTCCGACGAGCGGATGCGCGCCGGTGAGAGCGCCTTCGGCCGCATCCGCGCGCTGCCCAGCACGGTGCTGCTGGACAGGCACGGCCGCGCGGTGGCCGCGTGGCAGGGGATTGAGGGCCAGGCGGACGTGGCGAAGGCCATTGAAAAGCTGCTGAAGGCGGACTGATTTCCGCCTCCGCCCGGGGTGCTACAGGGCTGGAGCGGAATAGTTGCGGGCAAGGGGGCCGCTGGTACCTTCGCCGGCGCTCATGACGTCCCGGCGAAAGCTCCTGATGGTGGCGGCGGTGGTGGCGGTGGCCTTGAGCCTCGCTTCGGTGGCGGACGCCAAGGGCTTCCGGCGCTACCTGCGCCTGCGGCAGGACGTGGAGGCGCTCGATGAGCGCAACCGCTCGCTGGCCGCGCAGAACGACGTGCTCCGCAAGGAGATCGCGGCGCTGCGCAAGGATCCGGCGACGCTGGAGCAGTCGGTCCGTGAGGAGCTCGGCTATGTGAAGCCGGGCGAAATCGTCTTCCACCTGGAGTCGCCATGACCTCGCTGTCCGTGGTGCCCTCTCCCGCGAAGCTCGTGCGCGCCTTCTTCCGAGCCATCCCCGCGGCGGTGGCGCTGGCGACGTTCGTCCACCTGGCGCGCGGCGGCTTCCGGGGCCTGAACACGCTGGGGTGGACGGAAGCGGCGCTGGTGATGGGGCTGCTCATCGGCATCGGCATGGCGGCGTGGCGCCGGGCCATGCGCTCCTCGGTGGGCGCGGTCATCGACCTGCGCGACGACCTGGAGCTGGGCGGCGGGCTCATCTCCGCGGCCTTCATCGTGGTGGCCATTGGCGGCGGGGAGCTGTTCCCCATCGTCTACCTGTTGATGGCGTTCCTGGTGGCGTTCCTGCCTCGCAACGCGGGCATGACGCTGCTGGGTGTGGCGCTGGTGTACGACGGCCTGGTGACGCTGGGCGGGCCGGTGGTGAACATCACCGGGTTCCTGACGCACACGCTGTTCCTGGCGCTGTTCGCGGGGCTGTACCACCTGGTGCTGTCCGCGCGGATGGCGGTGGCGAAGCGGGCGGAGTCGGACGCGGTGCAGAAGCGCATCCGCGAGGTGGAGGAGCGCGCGCGCACCTTCCGGCTGGTGTCCTCCGGGACGCAGGACAGCTTCAGCGGGATGAACTCCGACGAGAAGTGGCTGGTCGCGTCGGTGAAGGAGATTGAGGGTGCGGTGCACGCGGCGCTGGAGATCGCGGAGACGGGCCTGCGTACGGACACCTGCGCGGCGTTCCTGCTCACGTCGGACGACCGGAGCCTGAAGCTGTACGACTGCCGCTCGGGTTCGGAGCGGGTGCAGCGCGAGAAGTTCAACGCGGGCGAGGGCATCATTGGCGGCGTGCTGAAGCGCCGCGCGCCGGTGCGGATGAACTCGCCGCAGGGGCTGAAGGGCGTCACGTACTACGAGAGCAGCGGTCCCACGGTGCAGGCGCTGCTGGCGGTGCCCATCCTGGAGGGCAGCGGCTTGGTGCGCGGCGTGCTGGTGGCGGACAAGCTCAAGAACGAGCCGTTCACGGACCAGGACGAGAAGATGCTCACCACCATCGCGGGAGAGGTGCTGCGCTCCATCGAGGTGGAGCGGGTGATGAGCTACATCCGCAAGACGCGCGACGAGAAGGACCGGTTCTTCCGCGCCATCGAGGAGCTCAACCGCGCGGGCAGCCCGGACCAGGTGTTCGTGGCGGTGCTGGAGGCGACGCGGCAGCTGGCGGGGCTGGACTTCTGCGCGGTGACGCTGGTGTCGGAGCAGGACGGCAAGCGGATGCACCGCGTGGCGCGGATGACGGGCGTCACGGCGCAGGGCAAGGCGCTGGAGGGCCAGACGTTCCAGGACAACAACGGCCTGGTGGCGAACGTGGTGCGCTATGGGGCGCCGCTGCCGGGGCGGGACATCAAGGCGATGGACCGTCAGGTCATCTTCGATGAGGAGACGCAGGTGCGCGGCCTGGGCGCGCTGAAGATCTTCCCGCTGGTGGCAGGGGACCGGATTCTTGGCACGCTGGTGGCGGGGTCGCGCAAGAAGGCGGCGTTCGAGCAGGACGTGCTGCGGATGATCGAAGTCATCGCCATCCAGGCGGCGCAGGCGGTGTTGCGCGCGCAGCTCTACGAGCAGATGGAGCGGATGGCGACGACGGACGGCCTCACGGGCCTTCTGAACCACCGCACGTTCCAGTCGCGCGCGGACGACATCCTGGCTCAGGCGCGGCGGTACAACCGCAAGTGCTCCATCATGTTGACGGACGTGGACCACTTCAAGAACGTGAACGACACCTACGGTCACCCGACGGGCGACCAGGTGCTCAAGGGCGTGGCGCGCATCATCAAGACGCTGGCGCGGGACACGGACATCGTCGCTCGCTACGGCGGCGAGGAGTTCGTGATGGTGATGCCGGAGACGGACGTGCAGGGCGCGAAGATCATCGCCGAGCGCATCCGCGAGGCGGTGATGGCGGAGGTGTTCCAGACGGAGATGGGCCCGCTGCGCATCACGATGTCGCTGGGCATCGCGACGTTCCCGGACAACGCCATGGAGAAGCAGCAGATGATCGACCTGGCGGACCAGTGCCTGTACCACTCGAAGCGCAACGGCCGGAACCAGTCCGTGACGGTGGCGCAGATGCAGGGTGGCCGGAAGCTCCAGGCGGTCGCGGAGTAGGGCGGCTCAGTCCAGGTCCGCGAGCTGGCCCTGTGCGAGCTCGCGGTAGTACGGCACGACCTCCACGGCGAGCAGGTCCCGCATCTGCTGGCGCGCGCCGTCCAGGTCGCCCTGGTCTCGCAAGCGATACATGCGGTGGAGGGCGTCGCCCAGGCGCCGTGAGCCCTCCGTGACGCGCTGACGCATCTGGTGGAGGAGGGTGAGCGCGGCCTCCGGCGTGCGCAGTCCCGTTTCCACCTCCGCGGTGGTCATGGCCACGGAAGAGCCCGCGCGTCGCAGAAGCGTGCGAAGGGCGTCGTCCAGGACGACAGTGCCTTCCTGCTGGGCGCGCGTATCGAGCACCCGGAGTTGATGCCAGTCGCCTTCGAGGTCTTCGACCATGAATGCCGTGGCGCTCCTTCGCCGCACGTTCGAGACCATACCCAGTTATACGTTCCACGATGATTCCGCTTCCCCTCGCCGTCACCACCAGCACGAAGACGGACGCGGCCACGGTGCGCGAGGCGCGGGCCGTGGCGCAGCGGTGGAACCTGCCGTTCCTTTCGCGCCGCTCCAGTGAGGGCATCGCGCCCTGGCTGGGCACCAAGGTGGAGGTGCTGCTCGTCGTGGGCGGCGATGGCGTGACGCTGTGGGAGCCGCAGGGTTCGTTCGGCTTCCACGCGGGCATGGCGCACCTGCGGCGCATGCGGCTGCGGCAGGGCCAACGCGATGACGCGTTCCTCAAGGTCGCGGAGATCGTCCCCGGGGATGCTGTGCTCGACTGCACCTTGGGGCTCGCTCAGGACGCGCTGGTGGCGTCGCTCGCCGTGGGTCCCACGGGCCGTGTCGTTGGCCTGGAGAAGAGCCTGCCCCTGTGCATCGTCGCCGCGGAGGGGCTCCAGCGCTACGACCGGGGCGCGGACTCGTGCGCCATCGAAGTGCTTCACGCGGATGCACACGCGTACCTGAAGACGCTGCCTTCGAAGTCCTTTGACGTCGTCTTCTTCGACCCGATGTTCGCCAAGCCCAAGAAGGCCCAGCCCGCCTTCGACGTCCTGCGCCGCTTCGCGGAGCACGCGCCCCTCACTCCTGAAGCCGTGGAGGAGGGGAGACGCGTCGCCCGCCGGTGGGTCGTCGTGAAGGGCGCTCGTCACACCGACGATTTGAAGAAGGTGGGCATCGAGCCTGCGCCCACCTCGCGCTTCAGCGAAGTCATCTGGGGGCGGCTCCCCGCTCTCCCCTGAGCTACTCCTTCTCCGACCCCTTCGGCGGACCCTCACTGCCCATCGGAGACAACTTGCTCGACAGCGCTCCCGCCTGCTCGTGCGCCATCAGGTCGCGCGGCGAGCGGTAGTACTGCATGGGCGAGTGGTGCAGGAAGTTCGACACGCGGCTCGTGTAGAGACACGCGTACTGCTCCACCTGGTAGCCGAAGCGGCTGTTCTCGTTGCCCTCCTTGAACAGCAAGCCCCAGTACGGATTGAAGCCCTCCTCGACGTCGCGCTCCAGCGTGTCCGCGATGCCGTTGGTCTCCTTCAGCGACCGGCGCAGCTTCTCCAGCTCCGCCTTCACCTTCTTGCGCAGTTCCTCTACTTCCTGGCGCTCGGGCTCCGACAGTTCCTCGCGCTCCAGCCTGCGCTCCAGGGTGTTCAACACCGTCTTGCGGTGGTTCACCTCGTCGTCCAGCCGAGCTCGCGTCAGCTCTACCTCCGACAGGGTGACGATCTCCTCGCGCCGCGCGTCCGTGTACGTGATCTCGTCCTCAATCTCCTGGACGATCATGCACGTGCGCCACAGCGACGACTTCTTCGACTTCAGGATGTCGCCGTAGATGTGGTCGCCCACGTAGAGGATGTGCTCGCCCCGGTAGCCGGTGAACTCCTCGAACTGGGCCAGGTTGCCGCCCGAGTACACCGTGCCGCGCTCCAGCGACTTCGCCTCGCCCACGACCTTGCCGGCCTCCGTGGATGAATCCAGCTCCAGGAACGGCCGGGCCTCCGTGAAGAAGGCCGGCTTGCCCGCCGCCGTCACCACGAAGTCGAAGTAGTTGCGCCAGCTGGGGTACTCCGGCAGCTGCCCTTCCAACAGGTAGCGCATCACCGCGTTCGTGTAGTCCCACGCGGAGTTCGTCAGCAGGAACAACTTCTTCCCGCCCGAGCGCAGCTTGTGCAACGCCGGACCCAGCTCCGGATCCAGGAACACGTAGCGCGCCAGGTCCTTGCGGATCTCCCGCTTGAGCGAGTTGTCCCGGTGCACCGTGTCGATGGCTTCCCGGATGTCGTCGTAGAGCTTGCCGTAGTTCACGGTGTGCCCCAGCGACTCCATCAGCTCGATGATGCCCGAGTACAGGCACGTCTCCGGCAACGCGAAGAGCGTGTCGTTCCACGCGAACTGCGGGTTGCGCAGCCGCACGCGCTTGTTGCGGTACAGCTCCTTCCACGCGTCGCGCTTCAGCGGACGCAGGCCGTGGTACGCGCGCCCCACGTGACCGAAGCGGTCCATCTTCAGGACGTTGCCGTTGACGCGGTCCACCGCCAACCCGCGCATCACGAAGTGGTGGTCGTAGAGCAGGCCGCCCACGAACGGCGGATAGCCGTACTCGCTGATCAGCTTCGCGAGCGTCATGTCGAACGACAACTGCTCCAGCCGGCGCATGTGGTAGATGGCCAGCGTGTAGTCCATGTCGAACCCGATGAGTTCGATGTGGTCCATGCGCAGGTTGCGGTTGACGAACACGTCCCGCGAATGCGGCACCTGGTCCGTGGCCTCACGCGGCGTGGTGAGCAGCCGGCCGAGCACGTCGTCGGTGAGCAAGTCCCTCGCCCGGCGGGCCGCGTCGTCGGCGCGCTCGCGGCTGATGGAGGAACGGAAGCTCCCGTGCAGCGGATCCACGGAGGGTCCGCCCGGGATGGGCCTGACAGTCGAGAGTAGGGGCGACACGGGACCTCAAGACATAACATGCGCCGCATGCCCTTCGCCCGCGTCCTTGCGGGCTTCGCACGGGGCTGGCACGCTCTGTCCAACGATGCGCACCCCACGTCCATCCCCGGCCTCCGCCGAGGACCTCCACGCGCGCCTGGCCGCTCGCATCACCGCGTTGGAGGACCGGGTGCGCCGTCTGGAGGCCCGGCTTGCCCTGGAGGCCCGCAAGCCGCCCCTCGTCCGCACCCGGGCCAGCGCCTCCGCCGCCAACGTCCGCACCGCCCGGCCCCGGCCTCGCTGCCCTGGCTGCACCCTGGAGTTGCCCCGTGGACGGCGCGGTGAGTCGTGCGTGTGGTGTGGCTTCATGTTCGCCGCCGTGACCCGCCGCCGCGCCAGTGGGCCCAAGTCGCCCCGGAAGACCCGATGAGCGGGACGTACCGGCTCATCGGCCGCACGGAGGCAGGGGACCTCGCGGAGCTGTACGAATCCCTGCTGCTGCCCTCCATCCCCGTCGCGGTGAAGCTCTTCCTGCCGCGCACCTCCGACCCCGCCTACGCCCGTTCGCTGGCGGAGACGGTGCGGCTGCTCCAGCCCGTGCGCCACCCGGGCCTCCTCCACGTCGTGGACGTGGGCTTCGTCCGCCAGCGGCTCGCCGTGGTGCGCGAGGACGTGGACGGCTTCACGCTGGGCGTCGCGCTCCAGCGCCTCAATACGAAAGAGGTGCTGCTGCCGCCCACGGTGGCGCTGTCCATCGTCATCCAGCTGTTGGACACCGTGCAGCTCGCGCACGACGCGGGCGTCGTCCACGGGGCCATCACCCCGGGCAACGTGCTCCTGGCCCGCGACGGCTTCCCGGCCATCTGCGACTTTGGCGCGCTCCAGGCGCTGCTGTCCGTGCCCCAGCTCAAGCGCACGTTCGCGCACCGGGGCCGCAGCGCGTACCGGGCACCGGAAGTCACCCGCGGGGAGACGGCCACGGAGGCGTCCGACGTGTACTCGCTGGGTGCCATCGCGTACGAACTGCTCACCCTGCGCGAGGCCGTGGTGCCCGGCAGCGGCGTGAGCACCCGCCGCGAGGCGCTGCCTCCTCCCAGCCGGTTGGATCGGCGGATCAACTCGCGGTTGGATCCGTCGATCATGCGCGCGTTGGATCCGGCGCCCCAGCGGCGCTTCCGCTCGTGCGGCGAGTTCGCCCAGGCCCTGCGTAACTTCCTCTCCGCGGGCGGTGGTCTGCCCGGCGCGGAGGAGGTGGCGCGCTTCGTGTCGGAGCTGTTCCCCAACGAGGTGAGCATCGCGGCCCCCGGGCCCGTCCCGTTCGCCGAGCCCTTTCAGCTGGAGGCCGTCTCCGGCGCGGAGATGGAGGACCTGCACGCGGAGGAGTACGAGGCCTCCATCGTCCAGCGCGCGCCGTACAGCCGCGCGCCCACGGAGAAGGAGGCGTCCGCCGAGACGCAGGAGGCCGCGCCCGGCTTCGAGGAGTTCCGTCCCGAGGACTACGCGTCGGATGACGACGCCCCCCTGGACGACGAGCCCGAGCCGGCAGGTGAAGTGCGGAGCACCGAACTTTCGCCCGCGGGGCCGTTGGAGCAGGGCTGGGACGCACCGCCCGGTGTGCTCGCGCAGAAGTCCCGCCGCCCGGACAGCCCGGCGTCAGCGCGCGCGGGACGCAATCCCCGCGTGAAGGTCATCGAGGACTTCTCCGGACCGCCGCTCGGGGACGACGAACCGCCCGTGCCCACCGGCCGCCGCGCCGCCATGCGCCCCGGGCCGGCCCTCGGGGACGACGAACCGCCTGTGCCTACCGGCCGTCGCGCCGCCATGCGTCCCGCCCAGTCCCCGGGAGCGGAAGAAGAACCGCCGAAGCGCCCGGCCCTGCGCCCCGCGAAGGGGGCCGGGGGCAGGGCTCCCGGCCAGGAGACGGCGATCCTTCCTGCTGGCGGTGGCGCACCTTCGGCACCTGCTGCCGCTGACGTGACCGTGCTCCGCCAGCAGAGCCGGGGCCGCGCAGAAGCCACTGAAGCCCTTCCCGCCGAACCCCGCTCGGAGCGCCGCATGGCTCCTCCGAAGGCGGAAGGCCGCGTGCGCTCCGACATGGCGGAGCCCGCGCCGTCAGACCGGCACCTGCCGGTGCACCAGCGCTTCGACACGGTGGAGACGCCGCGCGTGGACGCGGTGGCCGCCGGTACCCGCCGCAAGCGACTGCTCTTCATCGCGGGCGGTATCGCCCTGGTGGGCCTGTTCATGTTCGCCGTCGCCGCGTGGCGGCTGGGCCTGGAGCAGGTGCAGGAACCGGAGCTGCCCCGCTACGACCCGAACGCCCCCGCGGCGAACGGCACGCAGACGCCGTCCGCGAACCCGTCCGCGCTCAAGCCCATCGCGCCTCCTCCGCCCGCGCCGCCAGCCAACCCGGGCGCGCGGGACATCGAGGACGAGGACGTGGATGAGGACACCGCCGAGCCCGGCGTTCCTCCCAAGAACCAGCGCGCGTTCCTCACGCTGCGCACGAACCTGCCGGCGAACGTCTTCATCGACGGGGCGAAGGTGCGCCGCGCGACGCCGCTGCTGAACTACCCGGTCCGCGCGGGCACTCGCGACATCCGCGTGGTGGCCATCTCCACCGGTGAGCAAAAGGACTTCCAGCTCCGCTTCTCGCGGGGCCAGCACCAGAAGCTGGACGAACAGTTCCAGCCTCCCCCCACCAGGCGGTGAGTTTCGTGGAGCGCACGCGCATCTTCGTCGTCGAGGACCAGCCCCAGCTCCTGAAGAACCTGGTCAAGGTGCTGGGCACCTTTCCGGAACTGGAGGTCGTGGGCACCTCCCAGGATGGCGAGCAGGCGGTGGACGACATCGTCCGTGAACGCCCGCAGCTCGTCCTGCTGGACCTGGAGCTCCCCAGCCTCAACGGCATCCAGGTGACCCAGAAGGTCAAGCGCCGCGCACCGGAGGTGGAGATCCTCATCCTCACGTCCTTCGAGGACGAGCAGAAGGTCTACGAGGCCATCCAGGCGGGCGCGTCCGGCTACCTGGTGAAGCGGGTGGGGCCGGAGAAGATCCGCTCCGGCATCCAGGAGGTCATGGACGGGGGCACCGTGCTGGAGCCCATCATCGCCCGGCGCTTCTGGAACTACTTCCAGTCCATCCAGGCCAGGCCCGCCCAGAAGCCCGCCGAGCTGCCCTGGGGTCTGACGGACGTGGAGCTGGACGTCCTTCGCTACGTGGCCAAGGGCCTGTCCAACGCGGAGGTGGGGCGGGTGATGACGCTGGAGCGGCGCACGGTGCGCACGCACCTGTCGCATATCTACCGGAAGATGGGCGTCAACTCCCATGTGGACGCGGTGGTGATGGCCCTGCGTCAAGGTGTCGTGGATCTCTAGCCGCGCCGTGGTTACGGTGTGGCACCTATGTCCAAGGCATCCCCGCGGTCCACCGCGGTGCGCGCGGTGGACCCCACGCTCGCCGCACTCTTCGACGTTCACGAGGCAACCCTGCCCAACGGTCTCAAGGTCCGCCTGCTGGCGAACCATCAGGCCCCGGTGGTCAGCCTCTACACCTTCTTCCAGGTGGGCAGCCGCAACGAGCGGCCCGGCATCACCGGCATCAGCCACCTGTTCGAACACATGATGTTCAACGGGGCGAAGAAGTACGGCCCCAAGATGTTCGACAAGACGCTGGAGTCCAACGGCGGCCGCTCCAACGCGTACACGTCCAATGACATGACCGTGTACTACGACGACTTCAGCGCGGACGCGCTGGAGACGGTGCTCGACCTGGAGTCGGACCGGATGCGCTCGCTGCGCATCTCCGACCAGACGCTGGCCAGCGAGCGCCAGGTCGTGATGGAGGAGCGCCGCGTCCGAGTGGACAACGAAATCCCCGGCATGATGGACGAGGAGCTGGGCACGCTCGTCTACAAGGCTCACGCGTACCGCTGGCCCGTCATCGGGTGGATGGCGGACATCGAGAACATCACGCGCGACGACTGCCAGGAGTACTTCCGCACGTACTACGCGCCCAACAACGCGGTGCTCTACATCGTCGGGGACATCGACCCGAAGAAGACGCTCGCGCTGGTGAAGCGCTACTACGGCAACATCCCGCGCGGCCCCTCGCCCGCGCCGGTGCTCAACGCGGAGCCGGAGCAGAAGGGCGAGCGCCGCGCAGTGGTGCGCCACCCCGCGCAGTCGCCGTCCGTGATGATCGGCTTCCGCGGACCCGCAGCGAGCAACGAGGACACGCTGGTGCTGGACGTGGTCCAGTACATCCTCACCAAGGGCGAGGGCAGCCGGCTGGTGAAGTCCCTCGTGTACGATCAGAAGGCCGCCGTGTCGGTGATGCTCGACTGGAGCTGGCGCATCGACCCGGGGACCATCCTGTTCTACCTGGAGCTCAAGCCGGACTCCGAAGCCGCGAAGGTGGAGGCCCTGCTGTACGCGGAGCTGGAGAAGCTGGCGCGCGAAGGCGTCACCGACAAGGAGCTGCAGAAGGCGAAGAACAACCTGCGCGCGGACCACCTGCGGGAGCTGTCCACCAACAGCGGCCGTGGGCACGCCCTGGGCCACTACGAGGCCCTGCTGGGCGACTGGCGCGAGGGTCTGTCCCTGCCGACCTTCTACGCGTCCGTCACGGCGGAGCAGGTGAAGGCCGTGGCCGCGAAGTACTTCGCCCCCGAGCGCCGCTCGGTGGTCACCCTCCATCCCGAAGCCGGCGCTGAAGAGGCCGGTGACGAAGCGGCGGAGGCGTAAAAACCATGGCCTCCCGAAAGATCGCCAAAGTGAAGAACACCGTCCGCAAGGCCGCCAAGGCCGTGCGCAAGCAGGCCACCGCCGCGCGCAAGAAGGTCGCGCAGGTGAAGAAGGCCGTCCCGGCCCGAGCCAAGAAGCTGGTGAAGGCCGCGACGGCGCCGAAGTCCGCCGCCACCGGCGAGCTGAAGCTGCCCGCGCTGCATGAGAGCACCACGTCCACGGGCCTGAGGGTCATCGCCGCCGAGCGCGGGCCGCTGCCGCTGGTCTCCGTGCGGCTGGTGATGCGCGCGGGCGGCGTGTGGGATCCGCAGGGCAAGGACGGCCTGGCGGACTTCACCGCGCGCCTGCTGCGCCGGGGCACGAAGCGCATGGACGCGGATGGCATCAGTGAAGCCATCGAGTTCGTGGGCGCCAGCCTCTACGCGGGCGTCAACGAGGACGTGCTGTCCGTCTACCTCACCACGCCCGCGGAGCACTTCTCCGCGATGCTGGACGTGCTGGGGCAGGTGATGCGCGAGCCCACGTTCCCGGAGAAGGAGGTCGTGGATGCCCGGGAGCGCGCGCTGGCGCAGTTCGCCAACGACCTGGATGATCCGTCCTCCATCGCGGACCGCGCCTTCACGCGCGCCATCTGGGGTGACCATCCGTACGGGCGCGACCTGGGCGGCAACAAGCGCACCGTGTCCACCTTCACCCGCGACGACCTGGTCCGCTTCCACGCCGAGTGCATGGGGCCCCGGATCTCCCTGCTCACGGTGGTGGGCGCCATCGACCCGGCGACCGTGGCCGCGGAGGCCGAGCGCGCCTTCGCCGGCTGGACGGGCGGCCCCGACGCGGATCCGATGCTGCCCCGCAAGCAGGAGCCGCTGGCGAAGGCCGGGACGGTGCTGCTGGTGGACAAGCCGGACCAGACGCAGTCCCAGGTGCGCCTGGGCGGCCCCGGCTTCTGGCTGGGCCACGAGGACTACTTCCCGGCCACGGCGATGAACATCGCGCTGGGCGGAGGCTTCACGTCGCGGCTGATGAACGAGATCCGCGTCAACCGCGGCCTCACCTACGGCGTCAGCTCCTACTTCGACACGATGAGCGCGGGCGGCATCTTCGCGCTGTCCACGTTCACGAAGACGGCGTCCACGCGGGTGATCATCGACGTGGCGCTGAAGGAGATCCACGGCGTGCGCGACGGCGGCCTCAAGCCCCGCGAGCTGAAGGACGCGCAGAGCTACCTGGCCGGCCTGTATCCGCTGCGCACGGAGACCAACGAGTCCGTGGCCTCCGTCATCGGGGACATGCGCATGCACGGCCTGGGCGATGACTGGGTGGAGAAGTTCCGCGACCGGCTGCGCGCGGTGACGCCCAAGGACGTGGCCGCGGCGTCGAAGAAGTACGCGTTCGCGGACCGGCCCGTCATCGTCGTGCTGGGCAAGGCGTCGGAGGTCAAGCCGCTGCTGGAAGGGCTGGGTCCCATCACCGTCGTGCCGGCGTCGGACTACGAATGAGCGGTGACGTTCCCCGCGTCCTCTTCGAGGGCGCGGGCGTGATGGTGGTGGACAAGCCGGCCGGGGTGCTCGTCATCCCCGGCCGCGAGGGCGGCGCGTCCCTGCGCGACACGCTGGAAGCCTGGCTGGGCCGCAAGGTCTACGTGGTGCACCGGTTGGATCGCGACACGTCCGGCGCGCTGGTGTTCGCGCTGGACGCGGAGGTGCACCGCGCGCTGTCCCAGGCCTTCGAGGCGGGCAAGGTGCGCAAGCGCTACCGCGCCCTGGTGGAGGGCCGGCTGGAGGCGCCCCAGATGGTGGACGCGCCGCTCGTCGCCGGCCGCAAGGGACGCATGCGCGTGGCGAAGCCGGAGGAGCCGGACGCGAAGCCATCACGCACGCGGGTGCGCCCGGTGGAGACCTTCGCGAGCGCGTCGCTGGTGGAGGCGGAGCCGCTGACGGGCCGCACGCATCAGATCCGCGTGCACCTGCTGTCCCTGGGGCATCCGCTGCTCGTGGACCACCAGTACGGCAGGGAGGCTCCACTCACGGAAGGCGACCTGGGAGGGCAGGGGACCCAGGAGGTGCTGACCCGGACGCCGCTGCATGCGGCTCGCGTGGAGTGGCCCGCTTTGCCCGGGCTGCCAGCGCGCGGAGTGGATGCGCCGCTGCCCGCGGACATGCAGCGCACGTTGGAGTTGCTGCGCGCGGCGGGGTGAGGCGCGGCGCTACTTGTACGGCTCCAGCCGGAACGTGTTGGACTCGCCCGTCACTCCGAAGCTGTCCCTCGCGGTGATGCGCACGTTGCCTGCGGGCGCGTCCAGGACGACGTTCGCGTTGCACACGCCGACCTCGCAGGGGCCAATCTTGGTGGGCGACACCGTGCCGCGCGACGCGCTCAGCTCCACCGAGCCCTGGAAGTGCCCGGCCCTCGGGCCCTGGGCGCGCACCGTGATGGCGAAGGACGTCCGGCTCACGCGCGTGCCTTCGATTTCGTCGAAGCTGAAGCCCGTGATGTCGCCCTCGCGCATCGGCACATCCGGCCCGGGGCCCGCGTCCACCTGCTGGCCGCCGTCCGTGGTGTCGACCCCGCCGTCGAAGTCGCCGTAGATGGGCCCCGCGTCGGTGAGGATGAGGATGCCCCCGTCCTCGGTGAGGGGCGGTTCGGTGACTTCCTGTCCCGGAGGACGCAGGGTGAGGGCGCCTTCGGCCACCGCCTCGCGCCCGTCATCCAATTGCAGCCGCACCGCGTGCGCGCCCGCGCCCAGCCCCCGGGGCACCGTCACGATGGCGACGCCCGCCGGGTCGAAGCGCGACACCGTCGCTTCCTTCTCATCCATCCAGATGCGGCCTGAACCCATGCGCGCATCCACCTTCTCCGCGCCGTAGTCCACGGCCACGCTGTAGCGCGCGTCGAACCGCACGGTGACGTCTTCGTCCTTCGCGTTCACCGGCAGCGTCGCGGGCTCCACGCCGACGATGGTGGGCGGAGGCAACGGCTCCGGGTCGCCCGTGCAGGCCCACGCCAGCGCCGCCATCCCCACCGCGGCCAGGCCCGCGCGCATCACGGCGCGAACCTCAGCCCCGCGGACACGGACACGCCACCCAATTGGGCGCGCAGCGACGGTGTCTCCACCGGTGCCAGGGCCGCGCGCACCTCCGTGAGGATGCTCCAACGGCCCAAACGATAGGCGCCCTGCGCGGCCAGGAATCCCATGGCGCGCACTCTGCGCTCATCCACCGCGTCAGGAAAGACGTCCCCGGTCTCAATGCCTTGCGTTGACAGGTGATGGCTCAAAGCCAGCACTCCTCCGCCTGCACGGCCGTCCAGCAGAAAGAAGCCATGTTGGAAAAGGGTGACCCGCGCGGACAAAAGCAGGGGAATCGCCCACACGCGCGAGTGCACCTCCGTGTCTCCCTGCTGTCCGTCCAGGCTCGCGTGACGCAGGCCCACCTCCGCCTCCGCCGCCACGCGCCAGTGCCACACCGGCAGCGGCACGGACACGCCCAGCCCCAGCAGCGGCCCACCGTTGGCGCCGCTCGCGAACGCGGCGCCGCCCAGGAGGAACAGCGACGTCCGTGGCACCGGGCCCCGGACATCGTGCGCACGGCGAACGGAGGGGGCGTCCGGGATGATGGTCATTCCCTCCGCGGGCCGTGCGGCGCCGGGCTTCACCGCGCCTTGAATCCGCACCGCGTCCTTGGCGGGAGCAGCTCTCCAGCGAACGGTGACGGATACGTCCGTCGCGTCCGCGCGCGGCTGTACCGTGTAGCGCGCGCGCTCCGGATCCACCGACTTCACGGTGGCGCCCTCCGCTTCCACGGTCAGCTCCGAGGCGGAGATCCGCTCCTCGTCACCCGCGATGATCAGCCAGCCACCGCCCTCCGCGGGCAGCGGATCCGGCGTGAGCGCGGCGACGAGCGGACGCGCGGCGGGCACCTCCAGCGGCGCGCGGCGATCCGTGGTGAGCGTGCCCCGGGTCGCGAGCACGCGCGCCTCCGTCGCATCCGGCGGCACCTCCACGGGCACCTGTGCATTGCCGTGCCCGTCCGCCTTCACCGGGCCGAAGCGCGCGTCGCCCACCGCGACCACCACCTCCGCGCCCGGTGCCGTGGACACGTCCAGCGTGGTGCGTCCCAAGAGGGGCAGCCGCACGGTGGTGACCTCCGGCGCGTGGCCGTCCTCCACCCAGAACGCGAGCACCGCCCACAGCGGGTAGCGCACCGGCGGAGGCTTCCAGTGGAAGACGCGCTCGGCGCCGCCCTCCACCCGCGTCTGCTCCCAGGTGCCGGAGGAGGCCGCCGCGCGCACGGGGCCGGCGCCCTTCGGCACCCGCACCCGCACCTCCACGGTGACGTCCTCCCCGAGCATCACGCGCCCGGGCGTCGCCTCCACCTCCGGCGGTTCCGCCCGTGCGACGGCGGCCCCCAGCATCAGCAGGCAGACAGCGAGATGGAGCGGCGGACGCATACGGGAAACCCAGCCTCCCAGTTGACCGCCGCTCCGGCCTCCGGGTCAATCCCCGGAAGGCAGGGAAATCTCAGCAGCGGCCTCCGAATCAGGGGGCAGCTCGGCCTGGGGCTTGTCCGCCGGTCCGGTGTGCTTGTTCGTCGGCGGACTGAAGACAGGCCTGTCCGCCGGAACGCCGCCCCGGCCGTGCACCAGCGTCTTGGTGTCCGTGCGGAAGGTGAGGTCCACCTTGTCGCCGCGCACCGCCGTCACCAGGCCCACGCCGAACGTCGGGTGGTGGAGCACCTGATCGACCTTGTAGGTGTCCTTGGGGCTGTACTTGGGCGCGCTCGCGAGGTCCTTGCCCGCCAACTGCTCGTCAAAGGAGATGACCACCTTCTCCGCGCGGGTCGAGCCGCCGGAGGATGCGGCGCGAGGGGCGCGGGTGGACGCCTTGGTGGGGCGGTCCGTGACGCCCGCGGTGCCCCGGAACGCGTGGTCCCCGCCGCAGGTGTTGCAGCGGACGCGCACGATCTTTGGACCGACCATCGCGAGGATGGTGTGCGCCAGGTTCATCTTGCAGCGGGTGCACTGGGCATCCACCTCGCCGCCGACCTTCTGAGTAGCCATGCTGTCGTGTCGCTCTGGCCCGGCAACTCCCCTGAAGGGCGCGCCGGGCGTGGAAGTAAAGAGGGCCGCGCAACATAACGGTCGACCCCAGGCGGAGGAAGCCCCATCGCATCCCACCCGCGCGTCGCGTGGGAGCCCCCCGGGCAACCAGCCGATGGAGGTGGGGGTGGGATGGGCCCGCGCTCAGTTCCCTTGTGCCGCCGTCCGGAGCACGTAGAGTCGCCCGCCTGAACGCATGACCACCGAGACCCCCAGCAAACCCAACCGGTTCACCGGCGCCTTCACCCAGTCGGTGGAGGGCCTCGGCAAGGGCATCATCGACGTCATCAGCAGCATTGGCGGCGTGGTCGCGCTGGGCCTGGACGTCTTCCGCTGGAGCGTGCGCCGCCCGTTCCGGCTGCACAACCTCTTCACCCAGCTGGACTTCGTGGGCGTGGGCTCCATCTTCATCGTGGGGCTCACCGGCACCTTCACCGGCATGGTGTTCGCCCTCCAGACGTCCACGGCGTTCGCCCTGTTCGACGCGGAGAGCCTGGTGGGCCCCACCGTCGCGCTGACGCTCACGCGCGAGCTGGCCTCCGTGTTCGCCGCGCTGATGGTCACCATGCGCGCCGGCTCCGCCATGTGCACGGAGCTGGGCACCATGCGCGTCACCGAGCAGGTGGACGCGCTGGAGACCATGGCCGTCAACCCGGTGCAGTACCTGCTGGTGCCCCGGGTGCTCGCGGGCCTGTTCATGGTCCCCGCGCTCACCATGCTCTTCAACACCACGGGCATGAGCGGCGCCTACGTGGTCGCCGTCTTCGGCCTGGGCATCTCCCCCGGCACGTTCCTGTCACGCACCCAGCAGTGGATGGCGCCAGCGGACATCTACGAGGGCCTGCTCAAGGGCGCCATCTTCGGCCTCTCCGTGGCCCTCATCTGTTGTTACAAGGGCTACAACGCGTCCGGCGGCGCCAAGGGCGTGGGCCAGGCCACCACGGAGGCCATGGTGTCGAGCGCGCTGGCCATCTTCATCCTCGACTTCATCGTCGGCATGTTGATGCACTGATGGGCCCCCAGACTCCGCCCGGATCCGCGCGGGCCATGATCGACATCGTGGACCTGCACAAGACGTTCGCGGGGAACAAGGTCCTCACCGGCATCAACCTCACCGTGCCCGCGGGCAGCACCTGCGTCATCCTGGGCGGCTCTGGCTCCGGCAAGACGGTGTTGATGAAGCACATGATCGGCCTGCTCAAGCCGGACAGCGGCCAGGTCATCATCGACGGGCAGGACATCGTCCCCATGAGCGTGGAGGGGCTGCAGCAGGTGCGCCGCGGCTTCGGCATGGTGTTCCAGGCCGCCGCGCTCTTCGACTCCATGACGGTGTTCGAGAACGTCGCCTTCCCCCTGCGCCAGCACACGTCGCTGCCGGAGGACGCCATCCGCGAACAGGTGCGCAAGCGCCTGGACCTCATGGGCCTCAAGCGCGAGGTGGAGGGCCGCTTCCCCGCGGACCTGTCCGGCGGCATGCGCAAGCGCGTGGGCCTGGCGCGCGCCGTGGTGCTGGACCCCAAGGTCGTCCTCTACGACGAGCCCACCACCGGCCTGGATCCCATCACCACGGACTCCGTGGACGACATGATCCTCACCGCGCAGAAGGAGCTGGGCGTCACCAGCGTGGTCATCAGCCACGACATCGCGTCCGCCTTCAACGTGGCCAACCAGATCGCCTTCCTGTCCAAGGGCGTCATCGTGGAGCACGGTTCGCCGGAGCAGCTGCGGGCGTCCCAGCACCCGGCCGTCCAGGTCTTCCTCCAGACCTGGTTCGGCAAGAACTAGGACATGGGGGCAGGGAAACCGGTCCCCCAAGGATTCCAGCCCTTCATGAAAAGCTGGCACCCGGCATGCAAATCGTTAGAGTCGCGCGCGGCCGGTGGTAGCGCTCGGAGTCACATCAGGTGAAGAAGCTCGTCACGCCCTTCCGTGTTGGCCTGCTGGTCCTCGCCGCCGGTGGTTTCCTCATCACGTTCGTGTTGTTCGCCACGAAGGGCGGACTGAGCGACAGAGACTCCACCAAAGTGTGGGCCTACTTCCGGGATGCGTCCGGACTGGCGGTCCGCGGCCGCGTGCAGATCGCCGGCATTCCCGTGGGCGAGATCAGCGACATCAGCCTGGAAGGCACCCGCGCGAAGGTCTGGCTGAAGATCCGCAAGGGCGTGGACCTGCGCCAGGACGCCGCGGTCACCAAGCGCTCGGAGTCGCTGCTGGGTGACTACCTGCTGGACCTGAACCCCGGCACGGAGCAGTCGCCCGAGCTGGAGAACGGCGGGCAGATCCGCCGCGTCATCGACACCCAGGGCGTGGAGGCCGTCTTCGAGTCCCTGTCGCAGATCACCTCCGACATCCAGCAGGTGACGGGCGCGCTGCGCGAGGTGCTGGGCGGCGAGAAGGGCGCGGGCAGCCTGGAGCGCATCGTGGAGAACCTGGTCCGCCTGTCGGACTCGGTGGACGCGACGGTGCGCCGCAACACGGACCGCCTGGACACCATCATGGCGAACGTGGAGGGCGTGTCCTCCGACGTGCGCGCCCTCACCCAGGGCAACGGCGCGGAGGTGACGCGCATCGTCACCAACGTGGAGCGCATCACCCAGGACGTCCGCGAGGTGCTGGGCACCGTCAAGAACATCGTGGGCAGCGGGGAAGGGGAGTTCAAGGAGAGCGTCTCCAGCCTCAAGCAGACGCTGGGCCGGCTGGACAACACCCTGGCCAACCTGGAGGACATCACCCGCAAGGTGAAGGACGGCGAGGGCGCCGCCGGGGCGCTGCTCACCGACGAGCAGCTGGGTCAGCGCCTCAGCGAGGCCGTCACGGACGTCAGCGAGTTCGCCACCCGCCTGAGCACCCTCCAGACGGAGGTGGGCCTGTTCAGCAGCTACCTGCTGTCCCAGGGCGCGTCGAAGAACGGCCTGACGCTGAAGCTCATCCCCAAGCCGGACAAGTACTACCTGCTGGAGATCATCGACGACCCGCGCGGCTCCGTCAGCACGCAGGTGGTGCAGACGAACCCGCCGTCGGAAGGGGACCCGGTCATCCAGACGCAGAAGGTGACCAAGGAGTCCTTCAAGGTCAGCCTCCAGTTCGCCAAGCGCTACTACTTCACCACCCTGCGCGTGGGCCTCATCGAATCCACGGGCGGTGTGGGCGCGGACCTGCACCTCTTCGACGACGTGCTGACCCTGAAGATGGACGCGTTCAACTTCACCGCGGACGAGCTGCGCTACCCGCGCCTGCGCGCCATGCTGAAGGCCCAGGCGTTCGACCACCTGTACGTCATGGCGGGCATGGACGACATCCTCAACGCCAGGCAGCGCGACGCGGCGACCCGGCGCCTGATCGCCGGCCGCGACTTCTTCTTCGGCGCGGGCTTCTTCTTCACCGACGACGACCTGAAGTCCCTCATCACCGCCACGGGCATCCCGACCTTCTAGACCGTTGTCCCCTTGACGTTACCGGGAAGGTGTCGTACCCGGCACGGGCACGGGGTTTCCCCTGGAATGCGCCGTGCCCTGACGCGATGCCGTACCCGCGCCGGGTCACCCCCAGGAAGAAGCCTTCATGTCTCTGCTCGTCGTCGGTTCAATCGCGCTGGACTCGCTGGAAACGCCCTTCGGCAAGAAGGAGGACGTGCTGGGTGGCTCGGCCACCTACTTCTCCACGTCCGCGTCCTTCTTCAGCCCCGTTCAGCTGGTGGCGGTGATTGGCGAGGACTTCCCGGAGGCGCACCTGCAGTTCCTGCGCGGGCGCGGAATCGACCTGGAGGGGCTCACCCGTGAGGCCGGCCGCACGTTCCGCTGGAAGGGCAAGTACGGCTGGGAGCTCAATGAGGCGCAGACGCTGGACACCCAGCTCAACGTCTTCGAGTCCTTCTCGCCCAACCTGCCGGCCGCCTACCGCGAGACGCCCTACGTCTTCCTGGGCAACATCCACCCGGAGCTCCAGTCGCGCGTGCTGGATCAGGTGAAGGCGCCCAAGCTGGTGGCCGCGGACACGATGAACTTCTGGATCCAGGGCAGCCGTCCCGCGCTGCTCAAGACGCTCCAGCGCGTGAACCTGCTCTTCATCAACGACGCGGAGGCGCGCCAGCTGTCCGGTGAGCACAACGTGGTGAAGGCCGCCCGCGCCATCCTGGCCATGGGCCCGTCCCGCGTGGTCATCAAGCGCGGCGAGCACGGCGCGCTCCTGTTCGACCAGGACCACATCTTCGCCTGCCCGGCCTTCCCCCTGTCGGAGGTGTTCGACCCCACCGGCGCGGGTGACACCTTCGCCGGCGGCTTCATGGGCACCCTGGCCAGCTCCGGCGCCGGCAAGGTGGATCAGCAGGTGCTGCGCAAGGCCATGGTCATGGGCAGCGTGATGGCGTCCTTCACCGTGGAGAAGTTCAGCCTGGAGCGCCTGCGCGAGGTGCAGCGCCCGGAGATCCACGCCCGCTTCGCCGAGTTCAAGAAGCTCACCCACTTCGACGACCTGGGCCCGCTGGGCGGGTAGGGGAGCACGGGCGAGAGGGCGGATGGCCCGGTGTGGAACTTGACGGGCCGCACCCACCCTTCCTAGGCTCGGGCGGACGCAGTGGATGAATAAATCCGGTGCGGACGTCCTTTTTCAGCGCCGACGTGGACGGGAAGCTGCCACGTCGGGAGGTCCCCGGGTTGAGCGACAATCGAAAGTACGCGCGGGTCGGCACCCACCTGCGCTGCTGGTGCGAGGGTGAGAACGTGACCCTGTATGCACGCATCGCCAACCTGAGCGAGGGCGGCCTCTTCTTGAGGACGAGCACCCCGCTGGCGGCGGGGACGCGGACGCAGGTGAGGCTCACCCAGCAGGCGACGGACACGCAGTTGCAGGCGCAGGCCACGGTCGTCTGGTTGCGGCAGGAAGTGCAGCCGGCCGGCCGCCCTCCGGGCATGGGCCTGAGATTCGAAGCGTTGGACGCGGACGCGCTGACGAGTCTGCGGCGCATCATCTCCCAGCAGCAAACCCACCCCTAGGGTTCCCATGCGCATCGCCGTCATCTCCGACATCCACTCCAACATCGAGGCCCTCACGGAGGTGCTGAGGGTGGCGGAGCACCAGAAGGTGGACCGCTTCGTGTCGCTGGGGGACATCGTCGGTTATGGGGCGTCCCCCAACCCGTGCTGTGACCTGGTGCGCTCGGTGGCGGAGATCACGCTGCTGGGCAACCACGACGCGGCGGTGGCGGGGCGGATGGACTACTCGTACTACTACGACGCCGCCCGGCACGCGCTCGACTGGAGCGCCAACGTCATCTCCGACGAGAACCTGGCCTGGCTGCGCAGCCTCCCGTACACGTACCGCATCGGCGAGGTGGGCTTCTGCCACGGTTCGCCCATCGACCCGAAGGCGTACGAGTACATCTTCGCGCTGGAGCAGGCGCGGGAGCTGACGCCGTACGTGGCGGAGCTTCCGGAAGTCACCTTCATCGGCCACAGCCACCTGTGCCGCGCGTTCGCCATTGGCAACGGCGAGGTGAACGACGTGGTCGCGCAGAAGTTCGTGCTGCGCAAGGGCTACAAGTACATCGTGTCCGTGGGGAGCGTGGGCCAGCCGCGCGACTACGACAACCGGGCCTGCTTCGTCATCTGCGACACGGACGCGCGCACGGTGGAGTACCTGCGCGTGGAGTACGACATCGAGACCTCCGCGCAGAAGATCTTCGACGCGGACCTGGCGCTCAACTTCGGCAAGCGGCTGTTCCTGGGCGTGTAGGCGCGCCTGCCCGCGCCCGTGCGGAAAAGGGGCGCGGCTGGACGGAAGGTGGCATAAACCGGGGCTGTGCGCCCCCAGGTCCCCCGTTCGAAGCGGCCCTTCATGGGCCTTGGCCTCGCAGCCTTCCTGTTCGCCGCCGGATGCAGCCGCTCGCCCGCGCCGCCCTCGCCCGAGTTCGAGCAGGCCAGCCGCCGGTGGACGGCGCTCTACGCCCAGAAGCTGGACGACGCGTACCTGGACCCCTCCATCGGGGAGATTGAAGCGCAGCTGCAGCGCGTGCCCGCGGACAGCGTGGACTCCCTCGCGTCCCAGTCCCTGCTCCAGCGCATCCAGGAGGGCCGCACGCGCATGCAGGCGGCCCAGGAGGAGCAGCGCCGCGCGGTGGCCAGCGCCAGCGCGCTGCCCACGATGGACCCCTCTTCGACGGACTTTCCGCGCCAGGCCGAGCCCGTGGCGGCGGAGCCGGTGGACGCCGGGCCGGCGGACGCCGGGGTGATTGCCGGGCCCCAGACGGGCACCCCGGCCTCCGAGCTGGTGGCCGGCTTCGAGGGCTGCTTTACCCGCGGCACGGCCGTGACCGTGGAGGGGCGGGGAATGCGGGACACCTGGCAGCTGAGCGACCGGGCGTCCTGCCAGCTGGGGTACCCCTCTCACCGGGACTCCGTGCTGGTGGTTGAAGACGGCCGTGTGCTGGCGCTGTTACCCAAGAGCGCCGTGCGAACCGTGCGCCGTTATGAGGACGGCGGCACGGTGCCCGTGGACGATGGCGGGCGTTGAACTTCTCTCCTTCAAGAGCTGACGACCTTCGATGAACGAACAGACCTTCATGAAGTTGATGCGCGTGCTCCCCAAGTCGGCGGTGTCCTCCGCGGTGGGCCTGGCCACGCGCCTGCCCGCGCCCGCGCCGGTGCACCACTGGGCCATGCGCACCTTCGCCAAGGCGTACAACGTGGACATGGAGGAGGCGGAGCACGCCTTCGAGAAGTACCCGACCTTCGCCCAGTTCTTCACCCGCGGCCTGAAGCCGGGCCTGCGCCCGGTGGACGCCGGCGAGAAGGTCGTCGTGTCCCCGGTGGACGGCCGGGTGTCCCAGGTGGGCTACGCGGACAACGGCCGCTGCCTGCAGGCCAAGGGCATCGAGTACACGGTGGACGAGCTGCTGGGTGACTCGCAGGCGGCGAAGCCCTTCCACGGCGGCGCCTGGACGACGGTGTACCTGTCCCCGCGCGACTACCACCGCATCCACTCGCCGCTGGGCGGCACCATCACCGGGTATGCGTACATCCCGGGTGAGTTCTGGCCGGTGAACCCCGCGTCGGTGAAGAACAAGCAGTCGCTGTTCTGCGTGAACGAGCGGCTCGTCACGTACCTGGACACCGTGGCCGGCAAGGTGGCGGTGGTGAAGGTGGGCGCCACCTGCGTGTCCCGCATCAAGGCGTCCTACGAGGACATCACCACGCACGTGGGCCAGCCCGGCAAGGTGCACAACTACGGCGCGGGCATCCCGGTGGAGAAGGGCGGCGAGCTGGGCCGCTTCGAGATGGGCTCCACCGTCATCCTCTGCTTCGAGCCCGGCCGCGTGCGCTGGGATGACAGCATGCAGCCGGAGGCGGTTGTTCGCATGGGCACGCGTATCGGAGTCATCACGTGAGCCAGAAGATCAACGGCGTGAAGGGGATGAACGACCTTCTGCCGGGCGAGATTGAGGTCTGGCAGTTCGTGGAGTCGACCGCGCGCACGCTGTTCGGCCGCTTCGGCTACGGCGAGGTGCGCACGCCGATGGTGGAGGACACGGCCCTCTTCGTGCGCAGCGTGGGCGAGGAGACGGACATCGTCGGCAAGGAGATGTACACCTTCGAGGACAAGGGCGGCCGCAGTCTGTCCCTGCGTCCGGAGGGCACGGCGCCCGCGGCGCGCGCGTACATCGAGCACTCGGTGAACAACCAGGAGCCGGTGTCGCGCTGGTTCTACATGGGGCCCATGTTCCGCTACGAGCGGATGAAGACGGGCCGCTACCGTCAGTTCTCCCAGATTGGCGCGGAGGCCTACGGCGCCAAGGAGCCCGCGCAGGACGCGGAGCTGATGGACGTGGTGGTGCAGTTCCTGGAGGCCCTGGGCCTCACGGACGTCACCCTGAACATCAACTCGCTGGGCGACGACAACTGCCGGCCCGCGTACCACGCCAAGCTGGTGGAGTACCTCAACGCGCACCGGGAAGAGCTGTGCGCGGACTGCCAGCAGCGGCTGGAGCGCAACCCGCTGCGCGTCCTGGACTGCAAGAACGAGAAGTGCCAGGCGGTGGCCGGAGCCGGGCCCAACGTGCTGGAGTTCCTCTGTGAGCCGTGCCGCACGCACTTCACGGACCTGCAGCGCAAGCTGGGCGCGCTGGGCATCCGCTACGTGGTGAACCACCGGCTGGTGCGCGGCCTGGACTACTACACGCGCACCGTCTTCGAGTTCATCGCCTCGCACCCCGCGCTGGGCACCGCCAGCACGGTGGGCGGCGGCGGGCGCTACGACAAGATGATGAAGGGCCTGGGCGGGCCGGACGTGCCCGCGGTGGGCTACGCCATGGGCCTGGACCGGCTGGTGCTGCTGCTGAAGGAGAGCGGCAAGACGTTCACCCAGCGGCCGGACCTGTTCATCGCCGTGGCGGACGAGGGCTCGCAGGACGAGGGCCTGAAGCTCGCCAGCCGCCTGCGCCGCGAAGGCCTCAAGGTGGACTTCGACACGCGCGGCGGCAGCCTCAAGAGCCAGATGAAGCGCGCGGACAAGTCCGGTGCCCGCTTCACGCTGGTGCTGGGCGAGCAGGAGCGCACCAGCGGCCAGGCGAAGCTCAAGCCCATGGCCGGGGGTGAGCCCGTTCCCGTGGCGCTCGACAGCGTCGCCGCCACCGTGCGCGCGCAGCCAGATGCCCCGGCTCCGGCCCCCGCGGCCTGATCCAACCGCCCCCTCCGGCATGACGCGCCAGGCCGGAGGGGAGGGGGCGGCCCGTCTTCCCAGAAAACCCGGGAGTAAAGGTGTTAAGCAGCGTAAGTCCTGGGAATCGCTGGGGGATTGAGGCCTCGGAGATTCGCGGACATTGAGAGGGTGGAGTAAGATTCCATCCGCAATGTCGAGCGCTCCCCAGCCCGTTTCCATGATCGATGGCCCACGTTGGATCCCTGTCGCCGGGGACAGCATGTGGCCGTCGTTGCGGGCGGGTGACGTGGCGGAGGTGGAGCCGCTGAGGGAGGCGCCGCGCCCGGGTGAGGTGGTGCTGGCGCGCTTCGAGTCCTCGCTGGTGCTGCACCGGGTGCGGTGGTGCGACGGCAGCCTCTGTGCGCTTCGTGGGGACAATGGCGCCATGGAAGATCCGCCGCTGCCTCTCGTCCGTATCCTCGGGCGGGCGCGGCGTGTGCGCCGGGGCGGCACGCTGCTGGAGATGGACCGTTGGGACGTGGGGCCCCAGCGGCTGGGCCGCTGGCGCGCGACGCTGAAGCGCCAGGTGGCCGCGTGGCTGGGAAGGACGGGCCGCGCATGAGCTTTCAGGAAGGCAGCGTTCCCCGGAAGCGTTTGGGGACCTCGGGGGAGGGCTTCGGCGCGGACTTCCTGGTGCTGGACGCGGAGGGGCGCACGCTGCGCGGGCTCAACCCGACGGCGGCGCGCATCTGGGCGCTGTGCGACGGAAAGCGCACGGCCCGGGCGGTGGCGGAGCAGGTGGCTTCCGAGTTTTCGACCGACGTCGGTCCGGTGCTGACCGACACGCTGGGCTTCCTGGGGGAGCTTCAGCGGCGAGGTCTGTTGGACGAAGTGCGCGCGCCGGCCGGTGCCGCGCCTCTGGAGGAGACATGATGCGGGCGCTCGTGGCCGTGCTGGCGGGGGCGATGGTGCTGTCGGCGTGCTCGGAAGGGGTGTCCCCCCTGCCGCCGCCGTCGGCCGTGAAACCGGGGCAGGGCAGCGGCCCCGTCACCCCCGTGGATCCAACGGACGTGCTGGCCGGTGGCGGGAGCGTGGCCCGGCCGCCGCCTCCAGGCCCCACGGACGAAGAGCCGCCTCCGGAAGAGCCGCCTCCTGACGAAGTCGTGGAGGAGGAGCCGCCTCCGGTGCCGCTGCCGCCCCCGACCGGGAGCGCGGAGGTGGTGGGCGCGGGCTCGGAGCCCACGGCCCTGTCCCAGGTGCAGCAGGTGGACGTGGACTTCGTGGTGAGCGGCGTGCGGAACAAGGGCCTGGTGGACGTGGAGTTCATCGCGCCGGGCGGACGTCCGTACGAGAAGCGCAGCGCGACGGTGGAGGCACCGCCGGACGAGACGCGCACGCTGCGCTATTCGCTGCCGGTGGCGGGCACGCCGGTGTCCATGACGCGCATGACGGGCACCTGGCAGGTGCGCTTCTTCCTGGATGGGGCGCAGCTTGCCGCCACGTCCTTCACCCTGGAGCCGTGACGTGAGGCACGCCATGAACGTCCGCATCCTCGCGCTCGTCGCCGTGCTGTTGCCCGCGGTGGGCTTCTCCCAGACCTGGACCGTGCGCCCCGTCCCTTCCGCCGGAGAGACCGTCGCGCGCGTGGTGATGGAAGACGCGTCCGACCTCGTCTTGGAGGTGACGAACACGACCACGGCCACGAGCGACGCCCGTGTGTCGGAGGTGTCCTTCGTCCTTCCGACGGGCTACCAGATCCTGGGGGGCCTGCCCGCGGAGGAGAACCCGAACTGGAAGGTCGAGTACATCGACGCCAACGAGCGGCGCATCACCTTCCAGTCCACGTGGGGCTGCGTGGACGAGGGGCGCGGCCTGGCTCGGAATGAGACCGCACGCTTCGTGCTGAGCGTGGTGGGCCCGTCGAACCGCACCACCGACAACACCACCGAGCGCCTGGCGGCGGGCACGTACGCCCGCGACCAGTGCGACGGCACGAGCTACACGTTCAACGTCAACAACATGACCGCATGGACTCGCGGCATCCTGGCCGCGAACGTGACGCTGGTGCCGCGCGTGCTGGCGGTCAACGGCTCCACCGTGGCGCGCGTGGTGGTGGAGAACCGCGGCACCGGCGCCGCGACCGTGAGCGTGGACAACCCCACCTCCACGAGCAGCGTGCCCCTCACCACCGTGAACAAGGACGGTGGCAGGTCCGTGGCGGTGCGGTCCGCGGGCGTCTTCGCGGTCAATCTGAGGCCTACCGCCGCCGGCGCCGTGGCCGCGCGCGTCCGGGCGCGCACGAGCAACTCGAACGCGCCGCTGGTGGACTCGCCCCTGGCGAACGTGGGCAACCTGGTCGCGGCGGCGGACATGGACGTCGTGGACGCGTTCGCTGGTGATCAGGTGACGCTGCGCCTGATTGTGTTCAACACGTCCACGACGAACGCGTACACGCAGGTGCGCCCGCGCGCGCCGGTGCCGCTGGGCAACGCGACGGCGTCGCTCGTGTCCGGTCCGTCGCCGGAGAGCGTGGCGCAGCTGGCGCCGGGGGCTTCCGCGCAGTTCACGTGGCGCTATCAGGTGTCGGGTGCGCCCGGCGCCAGCTACCAGTTCCAGGCGCAGGTGGACGGGACGCTCAACGGTTCGGCGGTGGCGGGGGACCTGGTCACGGCTCGCAAGGGCCGCATCGTGGAGCACCGCGTGCGGCTGAGCCATGAGACGGTGTCCACGGCGGCCACGTCCCTGACGGTGGGCTACACGGTACAGAACCGGGGCACGCTGCCCATCTACGAGGTGAAGCTGTTCAAGCCCGCGGTGAACTACTTCTCCGTGGCCGCGTCGGGGCCGCAGGCGTTCGGGGACTGGAACGTCTACACGGACACGACCAGCTACCTCTGGGAGTCGGAGTCCGGCATCCCGGTGGGCGGCGAGGCCACCTTCCGCATCACCTATTCGGGCTTCACCGCCGTCCTCGCGGACACGGCGTTCCGCCACCGGTTGGAGCTGAACCAGGGCTGGAACGATCCGCGCATCCGCGTGGAGGCGACGATGACGCTGCTCGCGGTCACCGCGGCACCGGACGTGGATCGCCTCACGGGCGTGGCCCGCGACGGCAGCGTGACGCTCACCTGGGACAACCCCTTCAACCACGGTGGCACGCTGGTGCTGCGCGCCCAGGGGACGAATCCGCCCAACACCGCGCCGACCAGCGGCGTGCGCTACGCGGTGGGTGACGTGCTGGGCAACGCGACGGTGGCCTACGAGGACGAGTTCAGCTCCGCGTCGTCCATGACGGACACGGCGGTGACGAACGGCACGACGTACACCTACCGCGTGTTCAACGCGGATGATCAGCTGCGCTACGGGCCGGGCAACCAGCCCACCTCGCAGGGGCTGCTGGCCACGCCCCGGGCGCGCGTGGCGGGCAACCCGCTGTGGTGCTACTCGGTGGGATTGGACACGACGCTGCAGCCCGTGACGGAGCTGGGCGTGGGCATCTTCAGCTCCTTCAACGATTCGGTGGTGGCCACGCTCACCCACACCGTGAACCCGTCCGAGGACGGCGCGGAGCGCTTCCGGCCGGTGAAGATGGCGGGCAAGATCGCCACTCGCTTCCCGGTGGTGCCGCTGCTGGGCCGGCCCGGGCAGCAGTGGATCGTCGTGGGAGATCAGACCGGCGTGCCGGCGGTCCTCAACGCGGCCACGGGCGAGTTCCTCTGGAGGAACACCACGCTGGGCCTGGGGAACATCAGCTCGTTCCCGGTGACGCAGCTGCTCGACTACGCGAACCCGGAGTACCGGACGACGTACTCGAACGTGGACCTGGCGATCTTCGCCACGCGCAACACGTCCGCGCTGAACCAGGTGGTCGCGCTGAACGCGGCCACGGGCGCGCTCATCTGGCGCTACCGGCCCGGGGACCTGGGCATGGTGAGCGGCGGCATGCTGATGGACTACACGACGAACCGGCTCTACGTCCCGACCCGGTCGGGCACGAGCGCGGCCACGCTGCGCGTGCTCAACAGCCTCACGGGCGCGGAGGTGGCGCGGCTCGAACTGGGCGACCTGGAGTTCGGCGTGGTCCGCAATGCGACGAGCAACCAGATCCTGGTCACCGCCAATGACGGCCGGGTGCACGGCGTGACTCCATCCACCTTCGCGCTTGCGTGGACCGTCCAGGTGGACAGCGCCTCGCAGCGGACGTTCTCCCACTTCGCGCGGCCCCAGGGGCGCGGCTTCGTGGTGAGCCGGACGAACAACACGGTGGAGCGCTATGAGATGGACGCGACCAACGTGCCGAAGCTGCTGTGGACGACGCCTGTCGAGAACCCGTCCGGCTCCTTCACCCTCAACCAGAACGGGGTGGCGCGCCTCTACGTCGGCAGCACGGACGGAAAGGTCCACCAACTGGAGCTGGAGGGTGGGGCGGACACCGGGCAGGTGACCGTGGGGCCGGCGCAGGCCATCGGCGTGCCGACCATCGACCACACCGTAAGCCGGTTGCATGTCGGCACCACGGATGGTCGAATCTGTGCCTTCCCGGTGCCCTTCTAGGTGGGCCATCACGTGAGCCAACGACCTTCACAGCCTCCCGCGGGTCCCTCCGTGCCGAAGCCGCCGGCCGCGCCCGCCGTGTACGTGGCTCCCGCCATCCTGTGGGAGCAGCCCTTCGTCGCGCTGGCGCAGCTGTCCATGTGCACTATCCCCGGCGAATCGGAGTGCATGCCGTGAACAGCGGGGACCCCCTTTCGGGTCCCCGTGACGGCGCGCTTCGGATCACCCTGGCCGGGTGGACCGTGGCGCTCGATGTGGAGGATGACGCGCTCGCCGGTCCGCTCCGGCGCGTGTTCGGCGCGTTCCTCGCTCCGGATGCCGTGGCTCCCGACGCCCGGCTGGTGATGCGGAACCCGCCCAGTCCGATTGCTCCCCCCACCGTGCAGGAGCTGCCCCGGCTGGAGCCTGGCGACTCGGGGACGCTGCGCGTGGAGGGCGCCGGGTACTCCGCGTTGCTCTCCCCGGACCGGTGCCACGCGGACGTCATTGGATCCGGGCGGTACCCGGTGGAGAACGTCATCAAGGTGATGCTCGCGTCCTCGCTGGCGAAGCGTGGCGGGCTGCTCATCCACGGCGTGGGGCTGGTGCACGAGGGCCGGGCCGCGCTGTTCGTGGGGCACTCCGGCGCGGGCAAGAGCACCCTCGGAGGGCTGTGGCGTGAGGCGGGCGGGACGGTGCTCGCGGATGAGCTGGTCGCGGTGTGGCCCGTGGAGGGGGGTGGGT
>NZ_RAWQ01000104.1:0-34388 GCF_003668965.1 Corallococcus sp. AB030 | reverse complement strand
AGGAGCTGAAGTCCACCTACTTCAGCCGCATGCTGACGGCGGACCGTGACGCCTTCTATGATGAGGCCGTTCTCCTGCTGCGCCGCGTCCGCAGGCGCGGCAGGCTCCCCATCTGGGCCAACACCCCTGAACGGAATTAGTCGGGATGGCTTAGCGCCCAGAACAGGGACAGCACCAGCCATGGAAGCCGCATCAGAATCTCCAATTGCGAGCAATCGTCTCGGCTCAGGCGAAGGCATTCTTTCGGTGCACCCGGAGCGAAGGGAAATGGGTCGCAGGCGGCTGCCGCTCCGGGGAATCCCGCTCATGGTAGCAGCGGCCGTTCAGGGACGGCCATCCCCAAGAGAGACACTTCAGGCCCTCTGGCCCGTGGAGCGCTCCTCACTCAGGGTGTGCGTTGCGGACCCGTCACGCGGTTGAAGAACACTCCCGTGTTGCCGACTCTTTCAATTCCCTCCTTGACCTCCTCGGAGACAATCAGGGCCAGTTCCCAACCCACGGGGCGGAAGACACGCGCATCTTCAATTTTCGAAGTGTCGATACGCAGGCCAGAGATTGAGCGGTACTCGCCTACCCGCTCGGGTACAGCCCCGTCCGGAGGATATATCTGGACCTCGCGACAGTTGGCTTCGTCAATGCACTTGAAGCGCCGGGTCGCGTTGACGACATAGTATCGCTCTGGCGTCCCCTCAATCTCTATCGGGAACAACTGCACGTCGTCAGGCGCGAGTTCCCGGAAGACGCTCGCGGCCTGCTCATTCGCAATGGGCGTGCGGTCTGCATTGGCTACCGAAAAGGTGCGCTTCGTATCAACGTGAAAGGGGGTTGTCTTGAGAGGTCCCGGGTCAATCACCGGTCTGCCTTCCACGAACATCCACGGTTCCTCCAGCGAGCCCCCGTCCATGGGGACGGGTGTATCAAGGCACCACTGAGATACATCCCCAATCTCCACCGCGTAGAATTCTCGCGCCATCTCAGCCTCCACCCACCACGACCAGTTGCCTCAAATCCGAGCCAGTCGTAAGAAGATCTCCTGCAATCCTTGCCAGCTCCTCAATCAGGCGGCCCCGACACGGCTCCTCTGATTTGCATCGCCCCAACGCCTTCTCCAATCGGTCGAGAATAGCCCGATGGTATTCGCGTGGGTGCGGCCCCTGATGGGCTTTCAGACGTACCTGGTTCGCTTGGTGCAGATGTGATGAACAGGGCCCTCTGCGTTACCGGGTATTCGTCCCTGCTGGTATATCGCAATCGCTGCGACGGCACCCGGTGCGAGCGTGACGTTGAGCACACCCCGTCGCGAGCAGCAGCAACAGCGTGACGGCTCCGGCCAGCCTCATGGCGCTCCCCAAGCTCAGGAAGCGCGGCATCCTGACCTCAGTGCGTCAGGGCCTCCAGGGCTTTCGCCTGCGCGTCGATGAGGTGCCCGTAGTCCGAGTCCACCTGATCCGAATAGGCACAGGCGAACTCCGCGATGGCCTCGTCGAAGTGGTCGTTGCCGCCCAGGTATCCCGCGATGAGCGCGGCGTCGCCGGTGCGCGCATGGGCGCGGGCCAGGGTGGCTCCACACGCGTCCGCGTAGTCCTGGAACACCGGCCCCTCCATCTTCTCCGCGTCCAGCGAGCCCTTCATGTCGCGCAGCTGGCGCACGTAGAAGGCGCCCATGCCCTCCACTTCCGTCCAGCCGAGGAACAGGTCGGAGAAGGCCTGCATGCGCCGCTGGCCCACCACCACGCGCTCTCCCGCGCTGTGGAACTCGCTGGGGCCCAGGTATGGCTCCAGCACGGAGGCCTTGGCCTCCTTGAGCTGCAACACCAACGGGTCCTCCCCGCCGTTGCCTTCACACAGCACGACGTAGGCCTGCAGCCCCACGCTGCCCACGCCCACGACCTTGAAGCCCCACTCCTTGCGCCGGTAGCGCAGGCACAAATCCCTCACCGCTCCGTCCAGCGACTCCAGGTAGCCCACCGTGAGCCGCTTGATGCGCCGATCCAGCTCCGTGGCTGACACGTCCATCTTCACCGCGCTGAGCGGGAAGAGCAGGGGCGGCTGGTAGGCCAGGTGTCGCTGGCCGTTGCGCTCCACGGTGAGCTTCTCCACCGCGTGCGCGCTGGTGTGGCGCTTCGCCTTCTCCACCGCCTCCGCGGCGAGCTTCGCGGTGTCGACGGAGTCGGAGTTCTTCAGTTCCTTCGCGTCCACGTGGAGCGACCAGACCTCCAGGAGGCTCCGGGTCGTCAATTCGCGCATCGTGAGCCGGTAGGACTCCACGGCCTTGCGCGCGGCCTTCTTGCCGCAGCGGGCGCCCAGGCCGTTCTGCTTCGCGGCCACGACGAAGCTCGCGGCCAGGCGCTTCACGTCCCATTCGAAGGGGCCGGGCAGCGTCTCGTCGAAGTCGTTGAGGTCGAAGATGAGGTTGCGCTCGGGCGTGCCGAACAGGCCGAAGTTGGCCAGGTGCGCGTCGCCGCAAATCTGACTGCGCAGGCCGCTGTGCGGCGTGTGGGCCAGGTCGCGCGCCATGACGAAGGGCGTGCCGCGCAGGAAGGCGAACGGGGACTCGGACATGCGCTCATGGCGCACGGGCACCAGCCACGGCAACCGCGTGGCGTCGGACTCCTTGAGCTGCGCGAGCGGGTCGCGTCCCCGGAAGGCCTTCCACGCGGCGTGGCTGCTCCGGGGACAGCGCTTGCGCAGGGCGCGGCCCGCGTCCATGCGCTCCTCCACGGAGCGGAAGTCCACGGCCTGCAGCCGCGAGGGCTTCAGCTTCCGGGGCGTGCGCCGCGTGCGCTGCTGTTTCTGGTTGGATACGAGGGGAACCTTCGCGGCTCCCAGCTCGGATGTACCGTCCGCATCCATGGGGTGTGTGACTCCTCACCGCCAAAAGTGGGACCGGCACCCCGGAACCGGAAGCGTCCGGGGCCGGAAAATCGCTCACCCCTGGGGCAGGGGCGGATGCAGTGTTCACTCCCGAAGGAACACCTTACTCGGCGTGAGCGGGATGCCGCCCTTTGGACGCAGGGTGATGGCGGGAAGAACCTCGGGTGCGGGCCCTGGCGCGGCGTCGAAGTGGAGGCGCTGGAGCACCGTGGCCAGCACCAGGCGAATGACCATCAATGCGGAGCCCGCGCCGATGCAGAGCCGGGGCCCTCCTCCGAAGGGACAGTAGGCGAAGCGCGGGATGCGCCGCTCCAGCCCGTCCGCCCAGCGCTCGGGTCGGAAGGACTCCGGCTCCGGGAAGTGGCGCGCGTCCCGGTGCAGCGCCCACTGGGACCACGCAACCACCGTCCCTGCTGGCACGTGGACGCCGTCCATCCTGTCGTCCTGCTCCGCCACCCGGCTCATTCCCCACGCGGGCGGATACAGACGCAGCGACTCCTTCACCACCTGCTCGCAGTACGGCAGTGACGGCAGGTCCGCCACCGTGGGCTCGCGGCCTCCCAACACCGTGGCCAGCTCCCGCCGCAGCGCTGCTTCCGCCTCCGGATGGCGCGCCAGCAACCACAGACTGAGCGCCAGCGCGGCGGCCGTCGTCTCATGCCCGGCGATCATCAATGTCAGACATTCGTCGCGCAGCTGCGCGTCCGTCAGGTGCTCGCCTTCCTCGGCCTGGGCCTCCAGCATCAGGCCCAGCAGGTCGTCACCCGTGCCTCCCTGCCTCCTTCGGCGCTCCACCACGTCGTCCACGACGGCGTGCAATGCGCGCAGGCCGGCCCTGAACCGCAGCTGTCCCGGCGTGGGCACCCAGGCGGGCAGGGTGATGGGCGTGTCGAAGAGGTGCTGGGCATGCAGCATCACCGCCTCCATCGCCCGTCCCAGCTCCCTCGCCTGCGCGGAGAGGTTCGCGCCGAAGAGCGTCTCCGCCACCACGTCCAACGTCAGTGCCATCATCTCCGGGTACGCGTCGAACGCCTCGCCCTCCCGCCGTGACGCCATCCAGGTGTTCGCGGCCTTCACCGCCACGCTCCCGTGCGCGGCCAGCAGGTTCTTGTGGAAGGCCGGCTGCATCATCCGCCGCCGCCGCATCCAGAAGTCGCCGTGACTGGTGAACAGGCCGTGGCCCACCACCGCCTCCAGGGCGCGCTTCTGGAAGGCGTCCTTCGGGTAGTTGCGGAAGTTCTTCACCAACACGTGCTCGATGGCCTCCGACGTGTTGAGCAGGTAGACGTCCGTCCCCACGAAGCGGGTCCGCACCACCGCGCCCCGGTCCGCGTAGCGCAGGAAGAAGCCCAGCGGATCCTTCCGGTACTCCAGCCCCTGCCCCACCCACGGCAGCCCCGCGGGAAGTGAGGGCGGAAGGACCGCGGAGTCGGAAGGGGCGGCGTGCATGCGGCGACTCCTGGACGGGGGCACAAAAGACCTTCCCGAGCGCTCGAGTGTACCCGAGCCAGTCCGGTGGAGGCCCAACGGTGACGGCGCACGCTACAAACCCAGCCGCGTGTGACATGCGGGGCTACTGCGACTTACCGCGTCAGCTGTTTTTCCATGGGAGTCCGGAAAATTTGTTTTCGCATGTTGCTGGCTCGGAGGGTGCAGAGGCCGTCGGCACCGCTCGCGGGGCGGATGTCTCGCGCGCGGTGTTTCACCCACCGGGTGAAACACACCCCATTTTCGAGGTTGAAGACATGCGGACGATGAAGACCGGATTCGTGATGGCGGCGGCGTTCCTGGCGCTGGCGGGTTGCCAGGGGCCGGACGACAGCGCGCAGGCCCCCACGGGCACGCAGGAGTCGCAGGCGCAGGGCTGTGTCTCGCGGTTCAATGGCATCCAGAGCTGCGCGGTGGGCAACGCGCAGCTGGCCGCCACGGCGGAGGGGCTCCAGGTGTTCGGGCTCGCGCAGGGGACCGCGAACGGCGTGGCCAGCCACTTCTCCAACGCGACGGGCTGGCAGCAGGCCGCGCGGATGAACCTGGGCGGCGGTCAGGGCCAGTTCTCGCTGGCCGCGCGTGACGCGGACCAGGTGGTCAGCACCCTGAGCGTCACGCCGAGCGCGAACGGCTCGCAGCTGTCCGTGGCTCCCGCCTTCACCGGCACGGCCGGTGGCTCCACCTACCGCGTCAACGTGTACCGCGACGGCGTGTTCCAGGGCGGCGGCACCCACGAGCCCGCGGCCCGCGTCGTCATCTTCACGGACTGGATGGGCAACGTGTACATGGCCTGGGGCTTCGCGGCCATCGACTTCCGCCACCTGCCGTTCCCGTTCGCCGTGCGCGCGGACTCCGTGCCCCAGACCGAGGAAGGCGCCTGCATCTGGCGCATGAACCTCAAGGGCAAGACCTTCACCACCCAGGTGAATGGCCAGCAGCTCACCGGTGACACCCTGGAGCTGGTGGAGCAGATCGGCGACGGCGCCTATCCCTACCGCCACTTCTCCGGCATCGACGTGAAGGGCTCCGCCGGCAGCTACACCATCGTGAACGAGGCCACTGCCCTGGTCAGCGCCGACGGCGCCCAGGCTCGCTAAGCCATTCCGGTGAAACACCTCCCGTCCCCCGGCTTCGTGCCAGGGGACGGGGGCGTGTGATTCACCAGAGCTGGAAGAGCTTCTTGTTCGAGCCGTCACCCGGGTTGTTGTAGAGGACGGCGTCCGCCCAGCGCGTGACGTCGAGCAGGAGCGCTCCCCACTCCGCGACCGCCGAGCCCGCGAGGATGAGCGCCTTGTCGGCTTCGCCCGGGATGAGGCCCGCCACGCCCTCTCCCGTCATGCCGCCGAAGGACAGGACGTTGGCGCCGAACTTCTCCGTGTCCCAGAAGGTGGAGTGGTAGGGCACGGAGGGGGCGATCTCCCCATCCAGCTCCAGGATGTAGCTGACGACAGACAGGACCAGGCTCACGAGTCCCATGAACGTGAGCAGCGTGCTGTCCGTCATCTCCAGCGCCTTCGCCAATCCCTTCGCCTCCACATCCGCGCCCCGCGTCCAGCTCAGCAGGGACACGAGCCCGGTGACCACGGCCTCCAGGGAATAGAGCGCCCAGACCATCCGGTCCAACTGCTGCGAGGGCACGTCCTCGTCGAAGGGGAAGCTCCCCGCCACCCCCGTCCAGGTCGCGACGGTCTGCCCGGTGGAGAACCACCGCTGCGCGGGCGCGCTCTTCGTGAGCTGCCCTCCCGTCAGGAAGAGCGTGTAGCAGAACGAGGAGATGATCGAGAGCGCACCGCCGATGACCGAGTAGTTGTGGGCGGAGTCGCCAATCACGTTGTCGCCGTTGTCGTCCTTCGACTCGGGCAGCGCCACCAGTGACGTCGTCCGCCAGGGCGTCATGACCCGCATGAAGCTGGACTGCTTCTGTTCGGGGATGGGTGCATGGCCCGTCAGCAGCTTGAAGACAATCGTGACAGGGATGGCCGCGAGCAGGCTGAGCGCGCCCAGCATCGTCAGCGAGTCCTCGCCCGTGAGCTTCTTGTACAGCCAGCTCAGGACCGGGATGTTGAACGGGCGCAGGAGCACGTCGTCGAGAATCGACTGGCTCACGTCCGCGATGACCTCGCACAGGCCCACCAGCAGGTCCCTGGCGGCGGCGAGCAGCGTCTTCGCGGCCTCGCCCGCCAGCAGCTGGACGATGGAGTGCAAGCTGACGGTGCCCTGCTGCACCATCGTCTGGAGGCCCTGGCACAGCTCCTTCACGGAGTCCGCGACGTCCGACAGGATGTTCCCCACCGTCTGGAGGAAGTCGGTGACGGCCTGCGCCACCGGCGCATCGGAGTCATCGGCCGTGCTCTCGCCGATGCCGCCGTGGGACACCTGGTAGGTGGAGAAGGTCGCGCCCGGGCTGGTGGTGAGGCAGTCGGTGGCGGACTTCTGCTCCGGCGTCTGCGCGGCCTGTGTCTGCGTCACCACCTGCTGCGTCGTCACGTCCGGCATGCCCAGCGCCGTCTGGCAGACGCCGTCCCACTTCGCGATGAGCCCGTTGAAGTACTCCGTGATGGAGGCCTCCATGCCCTGCATGCTGCCCGCGAGCGCGAGGACCACGTCCTTGGTCATCGCCTCCATCACGCGCTGGGTGGCCAGGATGTCGTCCCACGCGAACAGGAATCCCAGGAACGCGATGATGTCTTCAATCAGCATCGCCAGTTGTTGGAACAGCCAGCTGATGAGCTGGAGCGCCTCCTTGATGGTGCGCACGACGAACGTCACCACCTGCTCGCCAATCTTCACGAAGAACTGGAGCAGCGTCTTCGTGCCGCTGAGGATGGGCTGGATGACGTATTCGTAGACGGCGCCCGCGGCGCTCTTGAGCGCCTGGAGCACGTCGCCCGCCGCCGTCTCGATGGCGTTCGTCACGTTGCCCAGCACCGCGAAGGACGTCTGGGTCTTCGCCATCGCCGTGGGCGCCGCCGGCTCCAGGGGCGCCGACGAGCCGTCCGCGGGCAGGCTGTCCATGTTGTCCATCAGCTGCTGGAGCGACGCCTGCACCTGCGCCACCAGGTCCGGGTCCGCGCCGGGGGGCACCATGGGCGTGCCGTCCGACTTCGTCCACTGGGACAGGTCCTGGCCCTTCAGCTTCGCGGCCAGGTTCGCGCGCAGCTCCGCGCTGGGGTCCGCCGTCACGTCCTGCGCGAGGAACGGCGCGCTGAAGCGGAACACGGGCGTGCCCACGTCGGACACCTTGTTGATGAGCGTCACCGTGCCGCTGGCGTCTGTCTTCACCTCCACGCGCGTGCTGGTGTCCAGGTCCGTCCAGTAGCCGTTCACCATCACGCGGGACCACTCGGAGGCGTTCACCTGCACCGGCTGGCCCACCAGCGCCGCGCCCTGCGCGTCGGTGAAGCGCACCACCGTGGTGTAGCTGGGGAACTCCTGCCCGTTGGCCAGCGTGGGCAGCACCATGTCCGTGTTCTGCCAGGCGGTGGTGTCCGGGTCCTGCCACAGGTACGTGATGAGGCTGTTGTCCGTGGAGGTCACGAACAGCTCCCCCGTGGAGCGCTTCTGGTTGCGACGCGGGGCCAGCCGGGCCACGTGCTCGCGCTGCTGGAGCGGCGCGGACCAGCCCTCCGTGGCGCCCACCGTGTTGTTCAGGGAGAACAGCCGCTGGCTGCCGTCCACCGCCCACACGCTGACGCGCTGGGAGTCCTGCTGCGCCAGGACGGAGGTGACACCGGACAGCACGGCCGAGGACGCGATGGCCAGCGCGGTGCTCTTCGCGTTCTTCAGGCCCGTGGAGGGGAACCACGACAGCCCGTCACCGCCCACGTACAGCGCGCTCAGGCCCTGGTTCTGGCGGTCCTCCAGCGCCCACAGGCAGCGGCCGCCCGACGGCGCCGTCACCGACAGCGAATGCGTGGTGTTGGTGGACGGGTCCAGGAGGCTGGTGAAGGTGAGGCACCGCTTGCCGGTGTTGTCGTCGAACAGCGACCAGGTGCCCCGATAGGAGATGCCGGTGATGGAGGCTCGGGCCACCACCACGTCGTGCAGCGTCTGCATGTCCTTGGGCGGCGCCCAGTTCACCCACGCGCTGTTCGTGGCGCTCGTGGACGCGTCCACGAAGTATCGGCCGGTGGAGCCGTTCGTGTTCTTCACCTCCGCCACCAGCAGCGGCGCCTCGCTGGCGCTGACGAAGTCGCCCAGCAGGAGCCGCTGCACGGGCATGCCGCCGGGAGCGCCGTTGCGCTGGACCCACGCCGTGTTGAGCGTGTTCCACGGGCCGCCGTCCGGCGTGGGCGTGAGGGTGGGGGAGACGAACACGTGGCTGCCGCCCGTGCCGTCATCCATGGCCACGGCGATGATGACCTGGCCGGAGGGGGCCTGGACCACCGCGTAGCCCTGCACGTCGTGGTTCGCGTCCGGGCTGAGCTCGACCTGACGCCAACCGGTCGTCACGGTGGTGTCGCGCAACATCACCCACAGCGTCTTGCGCGCGGTGTTCGCCGAGGACGCGCCCACGCTGAACAGCAGCGGCGAGCCGCCGGTGTCCTCGGCGGAGGCGAGGGGATAGGCCGCGTCCACGGAGGTGGCGGCCAGGTAGTTGTACATCAGGCTGGAGGAAACAGTCGCCGAGCCCGTTTGGGTTGTCTGGGACATGGATGGGTTCCTTGGATGTCTTTGGAAGGGACGGGGGCGCTTCAGCCGGGGAACGACACGTCCACCTGGACGGCGCCTTCCGAGTTGAAGACGAACTGGCTGTAGTCATGCGCGGAGCCCGTGGGCAGCACGACGCAGTCCTCGATATCCAGCGACATGGAGGCGTTGTTCTGGAAGGTCGCGGCCAGGTTGTTGGCGAAGTCCTGCGCCTTCTGCGTGATTTCGTCCTGCGGCGACGTGGAGGACCAGTTGAACAGCTTGTCCAGCGCGTTGAAGACCCAGCCATCCAGCGTCTTGTCCACGTCCGGCGCCGGGGCCTTGCCCAGCACGATGCTCACGGACGTCACCAGCTTGCCGCCGTTTCCGGCCGCGAGGGTGATGGTGCCCGTCCAGGGCTGCACGTAGGTGGCCTTTCCCAGGACGTCCTTCAGGCCCAGCCCGATGAAGTCCAGGGGATACTGGCTGGCCTCGATGTTCACCTGGAACTGGCCGTTCATCGCCACCGTGCAGCGGTCGGTCTGGGTGAGGTTGGGCTGGGTGGTGAAGACGACGGTCTCCGTGCCGAGCACGTACTGGTCGAAGCCGTTGTCCACCTGGACGAACTCGCCCCGGCCGTCGTTCTTGCTGGAGTTACTTCGCGAGCCGACGCACTGGTACATCAGCGGCGCCAGCCGCGAGAGGGTGCCGGGGATGCCGGAGGCCCTCAGTATGGCGGGCAGCACCGTCGGCTTGAGGTAGCCCTCGCCCAGCGTGTCCTGGCTGAGGAACAGCCGCGCACGGGCCTCCGCCGGGGTGCCGTCCGGGTTGGTGGTCGCGGCCAGCGGCGCGGTGAAGCCGAAGCGCGAGCTCCAGTTGGGCTCCTTCCGGCCCCGGCTCATCATGCACACGTTGAGCGTGCTGAAGTTCCCGTTGGTGCTGTAGCGGGTCGTGCGCTCCTTCGCGAGCGTGGGGATGATGCTCGCGGGGCTGCCCGGGGCCTGCGTCGTGTACGCCACGTCCATGTGCCCCACGCCGGCCAGCGTGGCCTGGAGCGCGCTCTGTGCGGCCTGGCTGAGTGACACGGACTGGTTGCTCGCGTTCACCACCTGGAGCGCGCGGAACAGGGACGGCTGGGCCAGGTCCAGGAAGAGGCGGTAGACGGAGTAGTTGAGCGACTGGAGGCCCTGGATGTGCTGCTTCGCCTCCGACGTGGCGGCCAGCGTGTTGGGGTCCGTCACCTGCGCCTGCGACAGGTCCAGCGACACGATGACCGTCGTCCCCGACAGGTCCTGCGTCTTCGTCGCGCCTGACTCCACGTACTGGAGGGTCGCGGTGGTGAAGGGCAGGTGCACGTCCAGGTGGGTCGTCTGGTCGTCGGGCACCGACACGGTCGGGTCGCCCATGGCCGTCACGGTGAGCTGCGCGCCTCCGCTGGCGGCTTGCGTGAAGGAGGACGGGATGAACTGGTAGTAGCGCAGCGCGTGCAGTTGCTTGTTGATGAGGCCCACGGACAGCGCCCACACCAGGTCCCACTCATGGGGCGCGCGTGGCTTGAAGTCCACCCGGTAGGTGGTCGCGTGGTGGTCTCCGCTCGCGTCCGTCTGGGTGATGACCACCGGCGCGAGGCTGGCGTTCGTGGTGGCGGTGTAGTGCTCCTCGTGCACCGGGCCGCTGGCGAAGTCCCAGTAGAAGGAGAGGGGCACCTGCTCGTTCCCCGTCTCCAGCTTGTACGTCACCGTGCCTTCGGGGCCGGGGGAGACGGAGTTCTTCTGCTCGATCTTGAAGGTCGTGCTGGAGCCCGCCGCGATGCTGGTGGCGGGCGCGGATCCGCTGAGCGTGCCGTCCTTGTAGTCAGGCGTGCCGCGGTCATTGATGGGGCAGCCGGAGTTGTTCTGGATGGTGAGGGTCGTGGAGATCGTCACGGAAGGACCTGGCGGGAGGGGGACACCTGCCGTGAAACAAAACCTGTTTCACGGACGCACCCGCGCCAACTGCAAGGTCAGGACCAGGGCTCAACCCCGCGTGATCACATCCACGGCCCGCGCACGCGCCTCACGCTGCGTGCTGACAGGACGCACGTGCGTCGTGTCGCGCGCTACCGCTCGTCGCCCAGCGCCGGCCGGAGCTGGCCGCTGTTGATGGCCAGGGACAGGTCGCGCTCCCTCGCTTCGACCTCCTCGCACGGGCTGGCGCGGAGGGCCTGGTGGAAGCGCCGTTGATCATCATCCGTGTCTGGAGGAGGGTCTTCATCAAGAGGCCCCGGGGGCGTGGCGCAAGCAGCGGGACTACGGCGCCTTCGGCTCCAGGTGCGAGCCCTTGAGCACGTCGAGGGACTGACAGACGCCGTTCACGTCCCAGGTGAAATCGATGAAGGACGCGTCGCCAGCGGACTGCGCGCTGCGCACGTGCGCGGGACAGGGCCGAGTAGCAGGTCGCGGACACGTTCGCCGCGGACACGGCGTAGCACCGCACCGACTCATTGCCCGCTGCGTCCGCGGACGTGCGGCAGTAGATGCGCTGGACGGTGTCGGTGCTGATGGGGTTACGCCCGTCGCGCTGATGAGTCCCGGGCATCTTCCGGAAGCCGTCCTTCCCACCCTCGCGGGCCCGCCACTATCGTCCGGGCACATCCCCTTCGCAGGAGCGTCCGCATGGGCAGCTATCTGGACTTCTACCGCCGCTCCATCGAAGCGCCGGAGGCGTTCTGGGCGGAGCAGGCCCGGCTCATCGACTGGGAGCGGCCTTTCGACGCGGTGCTGGACGACTCCCGGCCGCCCTTTGCGCGCTGGTTCGTCGGTGGGCGCACCAACCTGTGCCACAACGCCGTGGACCGGCACCTGGCCACCCGCGCGGACCAGCTGGCGCTCGTCTTCGAGTCCACCGAGACGGACCAGCGCCGCCAGTACACCTATGCGCAGCTCCACGCGGAGGTGAACCGGACGGCGGCCATGCTGCGCTCGCTGGGCGTGAAGCGCGGGGACCGCGTCATCGTCTACATGCCCATGGTGCCGGAGGCCGTCTTCGTGCTGCTGGCCTGCACGCGCCTGGGGGCCATCCATTCGGTGGTGTTCGGCGGCTTCGCGGCGCACAGCCTGGCCACGCGCATCGACGACGCGAGGCCTGTCCTGCTGGTGACGGCGGACGCGGGCATGCGCGCGGGCCGGGTCGTCCCCTACAAGCCGCTGGTGGATGAGGCCCTCACGCTCGCGAAGCACCCTCCCGCGCGCGTGCTGGTGGTGGACCGGGGGCTCGTGCCCAACAGCCCCGTCACGCCGGAGCGCGACGTGGACTTCGCCACGCTGGGCCGCGAGCACGAGGGCGCCCAGGTTCCGGTGGAGTGGTTGGAGTCCTCGGAGCCCAGCTACATCCTCTACACGTCCGGCACCACCGGGAAGCCCAAGGGCGTGCAGCGAGACACGGGCGGCTACGCGGTGGCGCTGGCCGCGTCCATGCGCCACATCTACACGGGCCAGCCCGGCGAGGTGATGTTCACCGCCTCAGACATCGGCTGGGTGGTGGGCCATTCGTACATCGTCTACGGCCCGCTGCTGAACGGCATGACGACGGTGCTCTACGAGGGCCTGCCCATCCGCCCGGATGCCGCCGTCTGGTGGCGGCTCATCGAGCAGTACAAGGTGAGCGTGATGTTCACGTCGCCCACGGCCATCCGCATCCTGAAGAAGCAGGACGCGGCGTTCTTGAAGCGCCACGACACGTCCAGCCTGCGCTACCTGTTCCTCGCGGGAGAGCCGCTGGACGCGCCCACGCACGCGTGGATTTCGGACGCGCTGCCGTCCACGCAGGTGCTGGACAACTATTGGCAGACGGAGACGGGCTGGCCCATCCTCGGGCCCGTTCCCGGGGTGGAGCCGCGCAAGCGCAAGCTGGGTTCACCGGGCGCGGCCATCTATGGCTATCGCGTGAAGCTGGTGGATGGGCTGAGCGGCGAAGAGGTGACGGCGGCGGACCAGAAGGGCGTGCTGGTGATTCAGCCGCCGCTGCCGCCGGGCTGTCTGTCCACGGTGTGGGGCGACGATGCGCGCTTCGTCTCCACGTACTTCGCGAGCTTCGACACGCCCCTCTACAACACCTTCGACTGGGCCACGCGCGACGCGGATGGGGATTACTTCATCCTGGGCCGCACCGACGACGTCATCAACGTGGCGGGCCACCGCCTGGGCACGCGTGAGATTGAAGAAGCCATCAGCGGCCATCCGGCCATCGCGGAGGTGGCGGTGGTGGGCGTGAAGGACGAACTCAAGGGCCAGGTGGTGATGGCCTTCGCCGTGCCCAAGGACCCCGTGCGCCTGCAACGCGAGGAGGACCGGGATGCCCTCTCGCGCGAGGTGATGGACACGGTGGGCCGGACGCTGGGCGCGGTGGCCCGCCCCGCGGCGGTGTACGTGGTGGCGAACCTGCCCAAGACGCGCTCCGGGAAGCTGCTCCGCCGCAGCATCCAGGCCGTGGCGGAGGACCGCGAGCCGGGAGACCTCACCACCATCGAGGACCCGGGCGCGCTGGAAGGCATCCAGGCGGCGCTCAGGGCGCGGCCTCCGAAGGCGTAGCCTCAGCTCCGGCGCTTCGGCTCGCGCTTCGCGCCGGGGGCCGCCGGGTCCTTGGGCAGGTGTCTCAATCCCATCCACCCGAGCGCGGCGACATGGCGGGCCACGTTCTCCGTGGAGAAGGACTTGCCCTCCGCGGCCCACCAGTGGCCCACCTGCGTCACCATGCCCACCAGCGCGTTGGCGTAGATGGGCGCCACCTTGGACGGGTAGCCGGCGCGCTCGAACTCGCTGCGGAAGACGTCGCTCACGCGCTGGGCCAGGTCGTCGATGACACGCGTCAGTCCGCGCCGCGCCGCCGCCGTGGGCGAGTCCCGCGTGAGCACCGCGAAGCCCGCCGGCTCCTCCTTCACGTAGGACATGAACGCCAGCACCGCGTCCTCGAAGCGCTGCCGGGGCGTGCCCTGCGCGATGCTCGCGGACACGCGCGCCACCAGGTCCTCCAGCTCCCGGTCCACGATGGCCGCGTACAGCCCCTCCTTCGCGCCGAAGTGCTCGTAGACGATGGGCTTGGACACGCCCGCCTGCTGGGCGACCTCTTCAATCGAGGTTGCCTCGTAGCCCTTCGAGGCGAAGACCGACCGGCCGATCTCCATCAACTGGATCCGGCGTTCCGCGCCCGTGAGCCGCTGTTTCTTCTTCAAGTTGACCTCTAACCTACCCGTCGGTAACTTACCGGACCGAAACCTACCATTCCGTAGGGAAGGCGTGGAGTCGCCACCGTCATGAAATGCTTCGTTTCGAAGGGTGTCGAGTCCGTCATGGGGCGCGCGTGAGCGCGGTGGTGTTGGGAATGGAGAAGCCGAAGCTGCGCGGGGTGTTGCACCAGTGGGCGGCGGCCTTCTCGGTGGGCGCGGGCGTGGTGCTGGTGGCGATGGCGCCCACGCCTCGCACGATGCTGGCGTCGGCGCTGTACGCGCTGAGCCTGGTGGGGCTGTTCACCATCAGCGCGACGTACCACCGGGTGAACTGGTCGCCGAAGGCCCGCGCGTGGATGCGCCGGGCGGACCACGCGGCCATCTTCCTGCTCATCGCGGGGACGTACACGCCGGTCATCCTGCTGGGGCTGCCTCCCGAGGTGGGCAACCCGCTGATGGCGTGGCTCTACGCGGGGGCGCTGCTGGGCATCCTCCAGTCGATGTTCTGGGTGGGCGCGCCCAAGTGGGTGACGGCGGCGCTGGCCATCGGGGTGGGGTGGACGATGATGCCGTACTTCGGCGACGTCTTCCGCGCGGTGGGGTCTTCCGCCATCGTGCTCATCATCGCCGGGGGGCTGGCGTACACGCTGGGCGCGCTCGCGTATGCCTTCAAGCGGCCCAACCCCCTGCCCGGCGTCTTCGGCTACCACGAGGTGTTCCACGCCATGACGCTGGTGGGCGCGGGGCTGCACTTCGTGCTGGTGCTGCGCCTGGTGCGCGCGGCGGGGTAGGGCGCGCTTCCCTTCAGCGCCCCGCCACGGCGAGCCGGCGCTTCGGGGCCGCGGGCTCTGGAGCCTTCCGGCCCAGGTACGTTTCTCCCCAGGACTTGAGCGCGGCAATCACGCCTCGCAGCGTCTGGCCCTGCGGCGTGAGGCTGTATTCGACGCGCGGAGGCACCTCCGCGTACACCTGCCGGTGCACGAGCCCGCTCTCCTCCAATTCGCGCAGGTGCTGCGTCAGCATCCGCTGCGTGACGTCCGGGGTGCGCTTGCGCAGTTCGCCGAAGCGCAGGGTGCCTTCGAGCAGGTGGTAGAGGATGAGCCCCTTCCACTTGCCCCCAATCACATCCAGCGTCGCGGACACCGGACAACCGGCGGAGCAGTCATAGGTCTTGTGCCGGGCCATGGTTCCCTTTTCGTGCGTATGGGCGGAAATCCTGCGTACTTGTCCGTTCCGACCTTCGGGACGATGTTGCACGCAAAGGAGCCCCCAATGCGAGCCGTCGCCCTCACGAAGTACCTCCCCAGTGATCATCCCGAAGCCTTCGCCGACGTGGAGCTGCCGGACCCCACGCCCGGTCCCGGAGACCTGCTGGTGCGCGTGCGCGCCGTGTCCGTGAACCCCGTGGACGTGAAGGTGCGCGCGCCCAAGGACAAGGTGGAGTCCTCGCCGCGCGTGCTCGGCTGGGATGCGGCCGGCATGGTGGAGGCCGTGGGCAAGGACGTGAAGCGCTTCCGCCCTGGTGACGAGGTCTTCTACGCGGGCTCCATCGCGAAGCCCGGCACGGACTCCGAGCTGCACGTCGTGGACGCGCGCATCGTCGGCCGCAAGCCGAAGGGGCTGACGTTCGCCCAGGCGGCCGCCCTGCCGCTCACCTCCATCACCGCGTGGGAGTTGCTGTTCGAACGCCTGGGCGTGCCTCGACAGAAGACGGGCACTCCCAAGGACGCGCTGCTCGTGGTGGGCGGCGCGGGCGGCGTGGGCTCCATGGCGATTCAGATCGCCAGCAAGCTGACGGACCTCACGGTCATCGCCACGGCGTCGCGGCCGGAGACGGTGGAGTGGTGCAAGTCCCTGGGCGCGCACCACGTGGTGGACCACCGCCAGCCCCTGGCCGAGCAGGTGAAGGCGCTGGTGCCGGGAGGCGTGCGCTACGTGATGGCGCTCACCGCGACGGAGCAGCACTTCGCGCAGCTGGTGGAGCTGATGGCGCCCTTCGGACACCTGGGCATCATCGACGACCCGCAGACGCCGCTCGACGTGAACGCGATGAAGCGCAAGAGCCTGGCGCTCCACTGGGAGCTGATGTTCACCCGCGCGCTCTACGACGCGGATCCGCTCTCCCAGCAGCGGCTGCTCGACGCGGTGGCGGACCTGGTGGAGGCGGGGACGCTGCGGACCACCATGACGCAGGACTTCGGTCCGCTCACCGCCGCGAACCTCCGGCGCGCGCACGCGGCGGTGGAGACGGGCCGCACGCTGGGCAAGATCGTGCTCAGCGGCTTTCCCTGAGTCCTCGCGGAGGCGGTGAAGTCCGTGGCGCCCGCCGGTAGACTCACGGGCCTCGTGGGCACCGTGGAAGACACCTCTGGAAGCGCGTGGCGTGCCTGGGCGAAGCGGGCCGCCGCGTGGTCCGTGCCCGCGCTCTTCTCCGCGTTGGAGACGTACACGTTCAGCCGGGACATGGCCGGGGCGCCCGCGCTGTGGCGGGTGTTCGCGGCGCAGATGCCCGCCTGGTACGTGTGGCTGCCCCTCACGCCGTGGCTCACCCGGCTCGCCGCGCGCGAGCCCCTGAGTCCTCCGAGGCCGCGCTCCGTCCTCGTGCACCTGGCGGCGTGTCTGGGCATGGGCGCCCTGTTCGCCGCCGTGTACGCGCTGACGACGGCGCAGTTCATGCCCGGGCGTGATGCCACCTGGGCCGCGCGCTGGCTGCGTGCATGGTGGGGCTGGCTGCCGATGATGGGCATGGCCTACGCGACGGTGCTGGCTGTGGCCTCCGCCACCCGGGCCTCCCAGCGGGCGAGGGACAGCGAGCGGCAGGCCGCGGTGCTCGCGGTGCAGCTGGCCGAGTCACGGTTGCTCGCGCTCCAGACGCAATTGCAGCCGCATTTCCTCTTCAACACGCTCAACGCCATCGTGGTGCTGGTGCGCGAGAAGGAGACGGAGGAGGCCGCGCGCATGCTGGTGCTGCTGAGCGACCTGCTCCGGCAGTTGCTCCAGCAGGGAGCCACCCAGGAGGTCTCCCTGCGCGACGAGGTGGCCGTGCTGTCGCGCTATCTGGAGCTCCAGCAGCTGCGCTTCGCGGACCGGCTGCGAGTGGAGTGGGCGGTGGAGCCGGAAGCGCTGGAGGCCCGAGTGCCCCACCTGGTGCTCCAGCCGCTCGCGGAGAACGCGCTCCGCCACGGCATCGGCGTGCGCTCCGCATCCGGGGTGCTGCGCATCGGGGCACGGCGGTGCGGAGACGCGCTGGAGCTGACCGTGCGTGACGATGGTCCGGGGCTGCCCCGGGACTTCGACCTGGAAGCGGCACGGGGCATCGGCCTGTCGAACACGCGCGCGCGGCTGTCGCAGCTCTACGGCGAAGCGGGACGGTTGGGAGTCGCCAACGCGGAAGGGCAGGGCACCGTGGCCACGGTCCTGCTGCCCTGGCGCTCCAAGCCGGGCGCCGCTGGGGTGGCGCATGGCTGAGCTGCGGGTGCTGCTGGTGGATGACGAGCCGCTGGCCCGTAAGGGATTGCGGCAGGCCCTGGCACGCCATCCAGACGCGGTGGTGTGCGGCGAGTGCCGCGACGGCCGCGAAGCGGTGGATGCCATCCGTGCCCAGCGTCCCCACCTGGTGCTGCTGGACGTGCAGATGCCGGAGCTGGATGGCTTCGGAGTGCTGCGCGAAGTGGGCGTGGAGCACATGCCCGCTGTCATCTTCATCACCGCGTTCGACACCTTCGCCGTGAAGGCCTTCGACGTGCACGCGGTGGACTATCTGGTGAAGCCCTTCGACGACACGCGCTTCGACGAGGCGCTGGCCCGGGCTCGTCAGAGGCTGCGCGCCGGCGAGGCCGCCGAGCTGGGCCGGCGACTCGCGGACCTGTTGGCGGACGCGGGCCCGGCACCAAGGCGCGCCGAGCCTCCCGCGGACCGGCTGCTGGTGCGCGTGGGGCTGCGCTCCGTGCTCGTCCCCGTCGCGGACATCGAGTGGGTGGAGGCGGACGACTACTGCCTCACGTTGCACGCGGACGGCAAGGCCCACGTGCTGCGCGAGAGCCTGGCGGCGCTGGAGGCGCGGTTGGACCCGGAGCGCTTCGTGCGCATCCACCGCTCCGCCATCGTCAACGTGGCGTGCATTCAAGAAGTGCACCGGCCCTCGCCCACGGAGCAGGTGGTGGTGCTGCGAAGCGGCATGCGCCTGCGAGTAAGCCGTAGCCGCCGCGAGCACCTGGAGCGGCGGCTGGGCCGGGCCCGCTGAAGCCTCCAGACAGCCCAGGTTGTCCACCGCCCGCCGGGCGCGGTCTTCCAAAACCTGTCCGACAGTCGGACAGGTTTTCGCTGTGCGCCGCCGACGGGGAGGCCCGGCTGGGTTCTCACCTTCTCATCGGTGGCGACAGGTTTCTTGGCCGAGGGCCTCAGGGCTTGCGGACCTTGTCCACTGCGGTGGTGAGGGCGCTCCAATCCGTGGGCTTCAGGTGCATGCCAAACACCTGGGACACCGGGAGCTTCTCTCGCGCGGCCACCTCCACCGTTTCGTCCACCTGCTGCACGTTGAAGAACGAGCCGTCCGGCTGGGGCTGCACCAGGTCGGATGTGTAGAGCAGCCGGTGCTCCGGCAGCCATGCGAACAACATCCGCTCACCCGTCTCCGTGCGCACCGGGACGAGCTCCAGCCGGTTCTTCCCGGCGCCCAGCACGCGCCGCCCGTTTACGACCTGGAGCTTCGCTGCTCGCGGCTTCCTGGCGAGCGTATCCGGCACGAGCGTGCGCGGCGACGCCACCAGCCGCTCCACCAACGCGCGATTGAGATCCAGCACGTACACCGGGATGCCCCGGGCCACGTACTCGCGCAGTCCTCCGATGTGCGGCCATGCGTCGCTGGTGGACACCACGGCCTTCACCATCAGGCCCGGGAAGCGCTTCGCGGCCTCGTCCATCACTCGCGCCGAGTAGCCGGACGCGAGCGGGCCCTCCACCACCACCACGCCGTCGTCCTGCGCCACCAGCGCCACGTTCCATGCTCCCGGCAGCTGCACCACACCGGGCGCCACCTCCACGGGCGGCGCTTCCGGACGGACCACGGGGGCTTCGTCCAGCTTCCTCGCGCGGCGGGCCTCGAAGCCCTGCTTCACGTCATCCGCCACGGCGAAGTCCGCGTCCGCGAGCGGCGGATCCACCGTCACCGCCGTCACCGTGACGGAGTGGTGGGGCTGGCCGTTGCGCGCCCACTCCCAGTGGTGCGGGTAGCGCAGGCCTCCCGGCTCCAACGTCCACGCCTGGAAGGACAACACGGTTCGCACGTCTCCCCAGACGCTCCAGAACGGGTCCTCCGGATGCGCGTCCACCGTCTCCACGGCGGTGGGCAGTCCCGTGCGGGCGTTGAGGAACAGGCGCACGCTCGCGCGGTCCTGGTGGAAGGCGACGACGTGGTGGGGCACCTCCTGCAGCACCGTGTCCGCCTGGGCTCGCAGGTCCTTGGCGTCCAGGGCCGCGAGCAACACGTGCTCGGGCGCGAAGGCCAGCCGCTCCTGCATGTCCTGGAGCTGTGCCGCGCCCAGGGGCCTCCACTTCCCCTGGAAGTCCGCCGCCGCGACACCGTCGGCGAGCAGCATCGTCACTCCCTTCCACTCATCCATCACCATCCCGCGGCTCTCCGACTTCTGGCTCAGGCGGCCTCGGCGCAGGTCGCGGACCTCTTCGAACTGCTCATACATGACGAGGAAGGGGGGCGTGGGGCGCTCGGACTGCTCCAGCAGGTTCCAGTGGCCCACGCCTCGAAGACGCAGGCCCTTGAGCGCGCGGAGCCGGGCCTCGCCGCCCATGGCCTCGGCGGCGGCGCGGACGTGGGCGCGGCCCGGGTCCTCGGCGGCGGAGGCGGGCAGGGTGAGCAGCAGCGCCGTGACAGCGGACAACAGCAGGGGGCTTCGCATGGCCCCACGATGTCGCGGACGGTACCTGCCTCCAGGGGCCATGCCGCCAGTGACCTGAATGGCGCGGCGAACGGTGCTCGGGGCGCGGCGAATGGCGACCGCCCGACTGCACCGGGCAGCCAGCCTTGCTTGGGGCCCGGCTGCACGGTCGGTCGCGAGCCAGCGGGACGGTGCACATCTTCGCCCGGGGTGAACCGGCCCAGGCGAGGGATGGACCATGAAGAAGACGGTGGCGGACCAGTTCGTGGAGGTCCTCGCGCTCGCGGGGGTGAAGCGCATCTATGGCGTGGTGGGCGACAGCCTGAACGCCCTCACGGACTCGCTGCGCCGCCGGGGCGACATCGAATGGGTACCCATGCGCAACGAGGAGGCCGCCGCCTTCGCCGCGGGCGCGGAGGCGCACCTCACCGGGCAGCTCGCCGTGTGCGCGGGGAGCTGCGGCCCCGGCAACCTGCACCTCATCAACGGCCTGTATGACTGCCACCGCAACCGGGCTCCGGTGCTGGCCATCGCCGCGCAGATTCCCACCGTGGAGCTGGGCACCGGCTACTTCCAGGAGACCCATCCGGAGTCGCTCTTCAAGGAGTGCAGCCACTACTGCGAGCTGGTCTCCGGGCCCAACCAGATGCAGCGCACCGCGGAGATCGCAGTCCGCAGCGCGGTGGGCAAGGGCGGCGTGGCCGTGGTGGTGCTCCCCGGCGACATCGCCATGCTGAAGGCCGAGGAAGCGCGCACCCCTACCCCGGAGTCGCTGCGCGCGTCGCTGTCCCAGCTGATGCCCTCATCCGCGCAGGTGGAGCAGATGGCCGCGCTGCTCAACCGCGGCGGGCGCGTGACGCTGCTGTGCGGCGCGGGCTGCGAGGGCGCGGGCGCTCAGGTGGTGGAGCTGGCGAAGCGGCTCCAGGCGCCCGTCGTCTCCGCGCTCCGAGGCAAGGAGTTCGTGGAGAAGGACAACCCCCACTTCGTGGGGCTCACGGGGCTCATCGGCTACGCGTCTGGATACTGGGCGATGATCGACTGCGACGTGCTCCTGATGCTGGGCACGGACTTCCCCTACCGGCAGTTCTACCCGGACAGCGCCGATACGCGGATCATCCAGGTGGACGTGCGCGCGGAGAACATCGGCAAGCGCACACGGGTGGACCTGGGCGTGGTGGGCAGCGTGTCCGCCACCGTCCAGGCGCTCCTTCCCCGCATCGAAGCGAAGCGCGACACGAAGCACCTGGAGCGCGCGCTCGTGCACTACCGCAAGACGCGCGAGGAGCTGGACTCGCTGGGGCAGGGCACGGTGGGCAGGAAGCCCATCCACCCGCCGCAGGTGGCCCGCGCGTTCGACCTCCAGGCGGCGGACGACGCCATCTTCACCTGCGACGTGGGCCTGCCCACGGTCTGGGCCGCGCGCTACGCGACCATGAAGGGCGGCCGGCGGCTGGTGGGTTCCTTCAACCACGGCTCCATGGCGAGCGCCTTGGCGCAGGCCATTGGCGCGCAGAAGGCCTTCCCGGACCGGCAGGTCATCTCCTTCTCCGGTGACGGCGGCTTCACGATGCTGATGGGGGACTTCATCGGCCTGGTGCAGCTGGGGCTGCCCATCAAGGTCGTGGTGTTCAACAACAGCTCCCTGGGCTTCGTGGCCATGGAACAGCAGGTGGGTGGCATGCTCGATGTGGGCACGGCGCTCCAGAACCCGAACTTCGCCGCGCTGGCGGAGGCCGTGGGCGTCAAGGGCCTGCGCGTGGAGGACCCGGCGCAGGTGGATGAAGCCGTCCAACTGGCGCTCGCGACGCCCGGGCCCGTGCTGGTGGACGCCGTGGTCAGCAAGGCGGAGCTGGTGATGCCACCGCGCATCACCGCGGCCATGGCAGCGGGCTTCACCCTGTTCGGCATCAAGGCCCTGCTCAACGGCCGCACCAACGAGGTGCTGGAGCTGGCACGCACCAACCTCTGGCGCTGAAACCCCTGGCATTTCCAGCGGTTGGGCGGGGCTGGAGAAAAATCAGCAGGGCCGCGAATCCATTCGCCTCGTGGCCGCCTCTTATCTGGCGAATGGGGATTTTCCCCGTCGCACGAGGCCGCCTCCATGGGTTCGACCACCACTCCCGACGCGCTGTTGCTCGCGGCCCACGCCGGTGACCGCGACGCGATGGTGCACCTGCTGCAACTCCAGCAGCCGAACCTCCGGCGCTACGCGCAGAAGCGCTGCCTCATCAGCGACGTGGACGACGCGGTCCAGGAGGCCCTGCTGGTGATGTCCCGCCAGCTGTCCGCCGTGCGCAAGCTGGCGTCGTTCTCCGGGTGGATGTTCCGAATCGTCCAGCGCGAGTGCCGCCGGCTGGCCCGCACGGTGCTGAGGAACGACCCCTACGAGGAAGCGCTCGTGGACCAGTGGATGTCCGCGCACACGCCGGACTCGCTGCGGCTGGACATGGCGTCCGCGCTGGAGTCGCTGCCGCCGCAGTACCTGGAGGTCGTCGTGCTGCGCGACTTCGAAGCGCTCTCCATCCGCGAGATGGCCGAGCGCCTGTCGTTGGAGCCGGCGGCGGTGAAGAGCCGCCTGCACCGCGCCCGCGTGATGATCCGCGAATACCTGCTGGCCTGAAGCTCAATCCCTCTCATCTGGAGTCCTGTCATGGCGAACCCCCTGTCCATCCTGGGCATCATCCACACGCTCGTGAGCGTGCCTCCCATCGTCTTCGGCGTCTGGGCCTTCGTGCGCGACGGTCGCATCGACCCGGGGACGCGCGTCGGCAAGGCGTACGTCGCCAGCATGGTGACGTCGGTGGTGACGTCGTTCGGCCTGTCCAGCACGGGCGGCTTCAACCCGGGCCACGCGCTGGGGCTCGTGGCGCTGCTGCTCATGGCGGTGGGCGCGGCGGCGCCAGGCCTGGGCGTGTTCGGCCGCGCCACGGAGTACGTGCGGACCCTCACGTACTCCGCCAGCTTCATGGTGCTGCTGGTGCCGGGCATCAACGAGACGCTGACCCGGCTGCCCGCCGGCAAGCCCCTGGCCGACAGCCCGCAGTCCCCCCTGGTGCAGGCCGCCCTGGCGACGCTGCTGGGCCTGTTCCTCTGCGGCGCCACGTACCAGGTGCTGCGGCTGCGCGCTCGGATGTACGGCAATGTAGGCGGAGTGCCGAACCGCTGAAAAACGCGGGGAGTGTCGATTCGTGTGGGCCCGATTCGACGTGGAGTAGAAGGCCCGCGATTTCCACCTGAACGGAGCACGTCATGGACGCCACCCTTTCCTCCTCCACCCCCGGGGTGGACGCCACCCCGAAGAAGAAGTCGTTCGCCCGCTTCCTGCCGACGGCGGCCCGCGTGTTCATGGGGCTGGTGTTCTTCGTCTTCGGCCTGAACGGGTTCCTGGAGTTCATTCCCATGCCCAAGGACCTGAACCCGGCGGATCCGGCGGTGGCCTTTGGCATCGCGATGAAGGCGACGGGCTTCCTGTTCGCGCTGGTGAAGGGCACGGAGACGGTGGTGGGCCTGCTGCTGCTGGCCAACCGCTTCGTCCCGCTGGCGCTGGCGCTCATCGCCCCGGTCATCGTGAACATCTTCCTGACGCACGCCTTCCTCGCGCCGTCGGGCCTGGGCCTGGCCGTGATGCTCCTGGCGGCCGAAATCTTCCTGGCCTGGTCCTACCGGGCGGCGTACCGCCCGATGCTCGCCATGAAGGTCAACCCAGGCTCTTGAGGTCGATGACGAAGCGGTACTTCACGTCGCCCTTCTCCAGCCGCGTGAACGCTTCGTTGATGCCTTGAATGGGAATCAGCTCGATGTCGGAGACGATGCCGTGCTCGCCGCAGAAGTCGAGCATGGCCTGCGTCTCCGGCAGGCCGCCGGTGCCGGAGCCGGAGAAGCTCGCGCGCCGGGAGAGGAGCGAGAGGGGGGCCACCTCCAGCGGCCGGGCCGGGAAGCCCACCAGCACCAGGTGCCCGTCGCGCCGCAGCAGCTCCAGGTAGGCGGTGACGTCGTGGGCCGCGGAGACGGTGTCGAGGATGAAGTCGAGGCTGTTCGCCTTCGCCGCCATCTCCTCCGGCCTCGATGACACGACCACCTCGTGGGCGCCCATCCGCAGCGCGTCCTGCTTCTTGCGGTCCGTGTGGCTGAAGACGGTCACGTGCGCGCCCAGCGCGAGCGAGGTCACGGGCCGCGTGCGGCTGTCCGTGCCCACCATCTCCCTGTCCACGGTGGTGACGCCCATCCTGCTGCGCTTCGCCCAGCGCCATCCCCAGGTGGAGGTGGAGCTGCGCATCGAGGACCGCTTCGTGGACATCGTCGCGGAGGGCCTGGACGCGGGCATCCGCCCGTTCGAGGCCGTCGAGCGGGACATGGTGCAGGTGCGTCTGTCCAAGCGGTTCCGCTACGTGGTGGTGGGCTCGCCCGCGTACCTCAAGCGCAAGGGCACGCCCCAGCGTCCGGAGGACCTGCTGGAACACGACTGCGTGAACATCCTCCTGCCGACCACCGGCGCGAAGTACGCGTGGGAGTTGGAGCGCGGCAAGAAGACCTGGCGCATCCCCGTGCGCGGCCCCGTGCTCGCCACCAACGAGGAGGTGCTGGTGGCGATGGCGGAGGCGGGCCTGGCGCTCATGTATGCCTTTGAGCCCACCATCGTGCCGCGCTTGAAGCGCGGCACCCTGAAGCTGGTCCTGGAACCCTACGCGGCGTGGATGGAAGGGTTGTTCCTCTACTTCCCCAGCCGCGCCCAGGTGTCCCCCGCGTTCCGCGCCTTCCTGGACGTGGCCCGCGAGGTGTCGGCCGAACGGCCCTGAAAGGGTCAGTCGCGCGGCGGGCCGCGGCGGCGGTCCACCACGCCCGTGGTGACGGGCAGGTCCGCGGACGCCGCGCTCCGGGCCCGCAGGCTCAGGGTGGCGGCGCTCTCCGTGGGCAGCCCCGCCCAGCTCCGCAGCCGCTCCAGCGCCACGGCCTGCTCCGCCTCCGGCAGGCCCGTGATGCGGGAGCCGTGGTTGCCGCCCGGCTGGTAGAACCGGTAGGAGTCATTGCGCGCGCTCACGCTGAACGCGCCCGTGGACCAGGGGTCGTTCTCTCCGTAGACGAGCAGGATGCGCTCGCCGAACGCCTTCACCCAGCCCTCTACGATGGGCATCACGAAGGGGTTGAAGGGGTACGGCCGCATGTCGAAGGGCACGAGCGCCCGCGGGTCGTAGCCCCGGGGATAGCGCAGGACGCCGCGCAGGTGGGCCTCGTCGGACGCGTAGCTGCCCAGCTGCGTGGCGGCCTGGAAGTCGTAGGGCGCGTAGTAGTCCAGGTCCCCGTCGCTCATGTACGAGAGGCCGACCACATCATCCAGGAAGTCCACCAGCCCCTGCGCGGAGCCTCCCGGCGGGGGAATCTCGTCACACAGCGACGCGTCGCCGTACTGCCAGAAGGCGAAGGCGAACTCGAGGGCGCTGAACTCCAGCGCCTTGTCCACGCCCAGGAAGTCGTAGGTGCTGCCGTAGTACGCCGCGGCCGTCGCCTGGAAGAGCGGCTCCGTCTCCGTGCGCCGCTCCAGCACTTCACGCTGGAAGCCGCGGATGCTCTCGCGGCACGCGGGCGTGCCCAGCTTGCTCAGGAACTTCACGTAGCGCGGGTCCTGCGTGCCGTAGCTGTTGGGCGCCACGTAGGCCACCGTGGCATCCACGTCTCGCGGGAAGAACGCCCGGTGATAGAGCGACGTCATGCCGCCCTTGCTGCCGCCGGTGCTGATCCACTTGCCCGGGAAGAGCGGCTTGAACGCCTGGACGATGCGGTGGTGGTCCGCCGCCGCCTGCTCGATGCTGAGCAGCCGCCAGTTCGCGGGCTGCGGAATGGAGGGCCCGAAGAAGCGGTGCTCCACCTGCAGCTGGTTGCCCTGCAGCAGGAAGGTGGGCTCCGTCTGGCCGGGGGACGTGCTGATGCCGTAGCCCGTGCTGGCCAGCACCATGGGCGCCTCCGCGTTCCGGAAGACCAGCGTCATCCGCTGCTGGAAGCGCGTGCCATTGGGGTGCAGGTGGTCCGCCGGCTGGTCATAGGCCAGCACGAAGATGCGCGCGCCCGACGGGCTGGGCGGCCGCTCCTGCAACACCGTGAGGCCGGGAACCGCCTGCAATTGCGCCAGGATGTCCGGCGCCGTGTCCTGTGTCAGGGATTGCGCCTGGACCTCTGGCGCGCTCGGGGCGATGGACTCGGGGGGAAGCTCGCTGCCGCCGCAGGCCTGGAGCCCCAGTGCCAGCGCGCACGCCAGCACCGCGGGACGACTGAAGAAACGTGACATGGGTAAAGCCCTCCTTGGGCGAAAGACAGAACGAACATGCCGGTCCTGTATTTCCAGAAGAAGGACGTCCCGGGTGCTCCCGGCAATTACTTGCGCGGTGGAGGTGAATCGCGCAGCAACGGCTGGCCCTGGCGCAGGTGTCTGGCCAGCGCGGCGTAGGAACCCTGCTGGTATCTGGCCCACGCGTCGGGGGGCAGCAACTGCTCCAGCGCCCCCGCGATGACCTGGGAGTGTCCTTGGAGGTGCGTGCCCGCGTGGACCTGGTCCACGGCGTCCGCGCGGTCGTCGGCCACCACCGCGCGAGCCGTCAGCGTGTCCGCGTAGGTGGAGTAGTCGTTGTAGTAGGTCCAGGCCGCGCCGCGCAGCGTGAGGCCGCCCAGCGCGACCAGCTCGCCGTGGAAGAGGAGGTTGTCTGCCTGGATGGAGCCACCCGCGAAGAGCAGGGCGTAGTCGAACCCCTCGTGGATGATGTTGCCCTCCACCACCAGGTCCCCCGCGACCAGCAGGCGGGACTGGTCCTCCAGGAGGAGGTGGCCCTTCACGTGGACGCGGCCCTCTTCGAAGACGAGGTCCGTTCCCTCCGTCAGCGTCAGGTCTCCATCCACCTGCTTCGTCGCGGCGGAGGCTGGGAGTCCGGCCTTGAGTTGGGCCCGCTTCCCGGCCGTCCCGCAGGGCTCGTGGAGCGAGGCGTGTTCCATCAACTTCTGGAGCAGTGACATGGTGGGACCCTGTTCGGTGGAAGGTCCCGGCTCTAAGTTCTTGAGCCATGAACGTCTACGAGATTCGCGGTGCCTTCGGTCTGGACAACCTGGTGCGCGCGGAGCGGCCGGACCCCGTGCCTGGCCCCTTCCAGGTGCGCGTGCGCGTGAAGGCCACGAGCCTCAACTCGCGCGACCTGATGATGGTGGAGGGCCGCTACAACCCGCGCCAGAAGCTGCCGCTGGTGCCCAACTCGGACGGCGCGGGCGTGGTGGACGCGGTGGGGCCGGGCGTCACCCGCGTGAAGCCAGGCGACCGGGTGATGACGCTGTTCGCGCAGGGCTGGCAGGCCGGTGAGCCGACGAAGGCCATCACCGCCACCACGCTGGGCGGGCCGCTGGATGGCGCGCTCGCGGACACGATGCTCCTGCACGAGGACGGCGTGGTGCCCACGCCCGCGTACCTCACCGACGAGGAGGCCGCCACGCTGCCGTGCGCGGCGGTGACGGCGTGGAGCGCGCTCGTCACGCAAGGCGCGCTCAAGGCCGGGGACACGGTGCTGGTCCAGGGCACGGGCGGCGTGTCCATCTTCGCGCTGCAGATTGCCCGGCTGTTCGGCGCGCACGTCATCGCCACGTCCAGCCGCGACGACAAGCTGGAGCGGGCCCTGAAGCTGGGCGCGCAGGAGGGCATCAACTACGTCACCACCCCGGACTGGGAGAAGGCGGCGCGCACGCTCACCGGAGGCGTGGGCGTGGACCACGTGGTGGAGGTGGGCGGCTCGGGGACGTTCGAGAAGTCACTCAAGGCGCTGCGCGTGGGCGGCACCGTGTCCGTCATCGGCGTGCTGTCCGGTGGGGCGGGCTCCGTGTCCCTGGTCCCCATCCTGATGCAGAACCTGCGCGTGCAGGGCGTGTTCGTGGGCCACCGTCAGTCCTTCGAGGCGCTGACGCGCGCGTTCACGCTCCATGACGTCCACCCGGTGGTGGACCGCGTGTTCCCCTTCGCGGAAGCGCGCGCCGCCTTCGAGCACATGAAGCAGGGCGCGCACTTCGGGAAGATTGTCATCAAGGTGAGCTGACCCACGCGAAGTGGAAGTGGGCCTCCACCGTGGGCGTGGTGGTGCCCTTGGGCATGGGCGGGAAGGGCGCCGCCTTCTTCACCGCGGCGAGCGCGGCGGCGTCCCAGGCCTTGGCGCCGGACTCGGTGAGGATGGCGGTGGAGACCAGCTTGCCGTCCTTGTCGAGCACGGCCTGGACGATGGTCTTCTTGCCCAGGGCCGGCGTGCCCTTGGGGCCCGGCTGCTTCCAGGCCTTCGCCACCCGCTGGAAGGCCTGCTGCTGGTAGGTGGGGCTGTCCACCGAGCCCTGGAAGTAGGTCTGCAGCTGGGGACTGCCGCTCGCGGCCAGGGCCCCGGAAGCGAGGGCCAGCGCGAGCACCACCACGGCGGTTTTCGGGATGCGGAGCATGGGCCGAATATAGGGCCCGCTCAGCTCCTCGGCTGGGGGCCTCGGGGCGGCAGGGGCTTCGCTTCGGGGGGCTTGCCCGCGCCCTTCTCCGGCTGCCAGGACAGGTCGTACACCGCCGCGTCGCCCGCCGCGCGCATCAGCACCACGGAGGCTCCGTGCGCGCCGCTCATCTCCAGGCCGGCGGAGAAGAGGCCCCGGTAGAAGCCGGCGATCACCACCGGGCGGCAGGTGAGCACGTAGCGCGTGGGCCCCGTCTGCTCCAGCCGCGCCTCCAGGTAGTTGGTGCCCGTGCGCAGGTTGCGCGTCATCCGCTCCAGCATCCGGTGCGGCCCCAACAGCCGCACGCCCGCCAGGAGCGCGCTGCCAATGAGCGTGGACCCGTAGCCCTCCAGGAAGCGCCGGCCCACCACCTCCGCGCCGTCGTCCAGCGTGGCCGCGGGCGCGAGCACGGACGACGCCAGCTTCAGCGACTCCACCCACACCTCCAGGGGATAGGCCACCGCCAGCTTCCCGCGAGGGTCGATGCCGGCGTCGCGTAGCTGCCGCGCGCAGGGCTCGTCCAGGTGGTCACCCAGGGCGCGAATCAGCCCTTCGAAGCTCTGCTGGAAGACAAGGCGTTCGGGGGTCATCGGCATGTCCTCCCACGCTACCCGTGTGAGAGGGGCCGCCTCAACCCGGTAGGTTCCCAGTTCTCAAGAACATGACGCGGAGTGTTCGAAAACGCAGTGCGGCACGCGGCCCGACGGGTCGGCCGACGCGGTTCGACGCGTCGAATGGGGGGGCTGGAGCGACTCCTCCGAGGGGACGGGGCATGGCATCGCGGTTGCTTTGGGGGAGGAGGCGTCACCTCAACCCACCTAGGAGCAAGACCATGGGCACTCCCTCCGTGATTTTCGTCGCCAACAACACCAGCGGTGCCAACTGGCTGCCGGGCACTCCCACCATCGACCACGGGGCCCTCAGCCCGTCGGCGCCGCCCAACGTGTCGACGCAGGCGGGCCCTCAGAACCTGTTCACCGCGGAGCCCAACTGGGGGCTGATGGGGGACGAGGGCGCCGTGACGTACTCGTGCGGCGCCAGCCCGTCGACGGACCAGTTCGTGCTGTGGTGGGACAACCGCTGGTCGCACGCCTCCGGTCCGGGCGTCATCGCGAAGAGCAGCAACTACGACATCTCCTCCACGGTGTCGTTCAGCCAGGGCTCCGGCAACTACACCGTCACGGTGAGCCTGGCGCCCAAGGCGGCGAAGCGCTGACGCGCGTGCGGTAGGGTCGTGGGCCATGCCGCACGACCCCCTCGCCGATGTCTCCACTGCCGCGATGAAGGAGCGCGGAGGCTCGCGGGCGGCTCCCCGCGCCGTGCCCGCGCTGACGGTGGTGTCCCATCCGGTGCCCCGGCGCGTGGGGGAGCGGCTGCTGTTGGACGCGGTGGTGGCGGGGCGGACCCTGGCCCTGTCGCGCAACGGGCCGGACTTCGCGAAGCCGGGCAGCTCGCTGGGGCTGCCGCTGGCGGATCCATTCGTGAGCCGCAAGCCGCTGGAGCTCTCCGCCCTGCCGGATGGGGGCGTACGCCTGACGGTGCCGGAGGACGGCACGCACGTGGTCGCGGCGGGCGTGCCGTTCCATGGCGCGAGGGACTTCGGGCCGGCGGAGTTGATGGACGGAGTCGCGCTGGAGCTGTCGGGCCGCGTGGTGCTGCTGCTGCACACGGTGGAGCTGGACGGCGAGGGCATGGCGGACACGCCGGGCATGGTGGGCGAGAGCGCGGGCCTGCGGCGGCTGCGCAAGCACATCGAGCGGGTGGCGGACCTGGACGTGTCGGTGCTCATCCGGGGCGAGACGGGCACGGGCAAGGAGCTGGTGGCGCAGGCCATCCACCAGCTGTCACCGCGCCGGGATGGGCACTTCGTCAGCGTCAACCTGGGGGCCATCCCCAAGGAGCTGGCGGCGGCGGAGCTGTTCGGTTCGCGCAAGGGCGCGTACTCCGGGGCCACGCAGGACCGCGAGGGCTTCTTCCGCGCCGCGCACGGGGGCACGCTGTTCCTGGACGAGGTGGGCGAGGCGCCGCCGGAAGTGCAGGTGATGCTCCTGCGCGTGTTGGAGACGGGCGAGCTGTACCCCGTGGGCGCCAGCCAGCCGGTGAAGGTGGACGTGCGGCTCATCGCCGCGACGGACGCGCACCTGGAGGATCAGATCCGCGACGGGCGCTTCAAGGCGCCGCTGCTGCACCGGTTGGCGGGCTACGACCTGCGCGTGCCCGCCCTGCGGGAGCGGCGCGAGGACGTGGGCCGGTTGTTCTTCCACTTCGCGCGCGAGGAGCTGGCGGCACTGGGAGAGGCGGCGCGGCTGGACACGGAGGATCCGCACGCGGAGCCGTGGCTGCCCGCGCCGCTGGCGTCGCGGCTGGTGCGGGCGGCGTGGCCGGGCAACATCCGGCAGCTTCGCAACCTCACGCGGCAGCTGATCATCGGGAGCCGGGGGCAGGCCCGCTTGCAGCTGGATCCCCAATTGGAGGAAGCGCTGGGCTCGGCGGCGGGAGCGGGGGCCGCGCCGATTCCGCGAGGAGCACAGGCCTCGGCTGGCGTTCCCGTGGCTCCGGCTCAAGGCGCCGACGCCCCGGAGGCGCGCGAGGCGGCGGTGCCCCGGCGCAAGCCGTCGCAGGTGACGGAGGCGGAGCTGCTGGCCGCGCTGCGGGCGAGCGCATGGGACCTGAAGGCCACGGCGGACGCGTTGGGCATTCCACGCCCGTCCGTCTACGACCTCATCGAGCGCAGCCCGAACCTGCGCACCGCCGGGGACCTGGGCGCGGACGAAATCATCCGCTGCTTCGAGACCTGCGGCGGCGACCTGGACGCGATGGTGCGCACGCTGGAGGTATCGAAGCGCGCGCTGGGGCGGCGGTTGAAGGAGTTGGGGCTTACGGCGAAGGTCCCATGAACGCAGTGGCACGCTTGCTGCTGAGCCGTCGCGTCATCCGTCTTCATCCCCTGGAGGGTTCCCCATGCGAAGCCGCGTCCTCTTCCCGCTGTGCCTCACCGGACTGCTGCTGGCCTGTGCCAGTGGCGCCCGTTCCACCTCATCCGAAGCCGCGTCGTCCGACAGCGAGCCGGTGCAGCCCTGCACGGTGAACCCGACGCCGCCCCAGGCGGACGTGCTGGTGACCATCACCGCCAGCACGGACGGTAAGGTGCACTTCAGCAGCACGACGGTGAAGTTGCTGCCCGGGCAGACGGTGGGCTTCGTGTCCCAGGTGCAGCAGGACCGGTGCATCCGCGTGCATGAAAGCAGTTTCCTCGAGGACCCTCGGCGGAACCCCCTGTCGGTGCCCGCGTGTCAGGTCGCTTCCTGGACGCTGAGCTCCGGGGATGAGCCGGGGACGAGAACGTCGCTGTGGTCCTGCCCGACGAGCGACTGCTCCAAGTGCACGCAGCCCACGCAGTCCGATGGCATCCGACAGACCATCAACGGCACGCTGGAAGTTACCGGGCGCAACGAGGACTGACGCCCGCGCCCCGTGATGCGGACCACGTCAGGGCTTGCGAGCCCTGACCGGCCTGGCGGACTGCCGTGGCGGCGCGGCCGGAGCCACGGGAGGACTGGTGCTCGCGGTGACGGCCTTGAGCTCTTCGAGGCCGAGCTGGATGTGCCGTGAGAGGTCCTGCGCCTTCGGGTCCTCGAGCCAGCGCTCGAACGCGACCTTGAAGACGGCGATGCCTGCCTCGGCGGCCAGGCTCGCGGTGGGCTCGGTGACGCCGCGCTTTCGAAGCGTGTCCGCGGCGGCCGAGGCGAGGGAGGCCAGCTTGATCAGCTCGCGCTCCCGCAGTTCCGAGTGCGCGGCGAGGAGCGCCTGGCGCGCCCGGGCATGCTCGCGGCGGTCCTTGAAGAAGGGGGCCAGGGACTCGAGGGCGGCGGCGACCGTGTCGAGCGGCGCGGTCCCCTGAGGGGCCTCCGCGATGGTGGAGACGATGCGCTTGTGGAGCGCGTCCGAGCCTCCGAACAGGACCTCCTTCTTATCGGTGAAGTAGCGGAAGAACGTCCGCTCGGTGAGCCCCGCGCGCGCGGCGATCTCCTCCACCGTCGTCCGGTCGTACCCGTGCTCCTGGAACAGGCTCATCGCGGCCTGTGCAAGCCGGTCTCGTGCGTTGGGTTCCCAGCGGCCCATGGGTCCAAGCTTAACCTGATTGCAGTCACTGACATCACTTGTTAGTAGTGATGTCAGTAGCTGACATCAAGGAGCTTTCCATGCGCGTATTCGTGACGGGTGCGTCTGGTTTCATCGGCTCGGCGGTCGTCCCTGAACTCTTGGGGGCAGGGCATCAGGTGGTGGGGCTTGCCCGCTCGGATGCTTCGGCCCGGGCCCTGGAGGCGGCGGGGGCGGAGGTGCATCGCGGTTCGCTGGACGACCCGGACAGCCTGCGTGCGGGAGCGGCGAAGGCGGACGGCGTCATCCACCTGGCGTTCATCCACGACTTCTCCCGCTTCGCGGACTCGGTGCGTGCTGACGCGCGCGCGATTGAAGCCATGGGCAAGGCGCTCGAGGGTTCCCAGCGGCCCCTCGTCATCGCGGCGGGGTTGCTGGGCCTGGCGCCGGGACGCATCGCCGTGGAGACCGACGCGGCGGCTCCATCGGGGCGCGGCGCGTCGGAGGCGATGATGCTCGCGCTGGCCGAGCGCGGTGTGCGCACGTCCATCGTGCGGCTTGCACCGTCGGTTCACGGCAAGGGCGACCACGGCTTCGTGCCGCACCTCATCGCTTCCGCGCGGCGCAAGGGCGTGGCCGCCTACGTCGGGGATGGGGCGAATCGCTGGCCCGCAGTGCACCGGTCCGACGCGGCCCGGCTCTTCCGGCTCGCGCTGGAGCGGTCCCCCGCGGGTTCAAGGCTCCACGCCGCGGCCGACGAGGGCGTGCCAGCCCGTGACATCGCGGCTGTCATCGGCCGCCGGTTGGGGGTGCCGGTCGCTTCGAAGACGCCAGCGGAGGCGGGCGACTTCCTCGGCTTCCTGGGGACGCTCTTCGCGATCGATGCTCCTGCGTCGAGCGCCCGCACGCGTGAACAGCTCGGCTGGCGACCCGAAGGGCCCGGGCTCCTGGCGGACCTCGACGACGACCACTACTTCGCACCGGACGCTGGCACGATCCTGTGAGCGCGATGGAGGAGCGCTGGCGTCCCGGTTCTACGGGCCGGGTCTGACACGAGGCCGCTCGGGGATCCGCTGGACCGGCGGCGTCCTGCTGTCCGATGGGCGAGGGGAGGGCGCACGTTCGCGCCAATCGGACGACAAGTCTGTCCGTCCGCACGGATGAGAAGGTGAGAGCCCGGCAGGGCCTCCCCGGCCGCAGCGCACGAACCTGTCCGACAGGAGGTCTGCGCGGAATAGGGGTGCAGGCTGACTGGCTACTGAGCCTCAAGGGAGGCAGGCGCCTCCAGCACGAAGTAGACGCAAAAAAGCCGGCTGCGTGTCAGCAGCCGGCGGATGTTGTGGGCCAGGAGTTTGAGGAGGACTTCGGCCTGGACGGTGCTGGGGTGGCGGGAGCTGAGACGACGGAAACGCATGTCGTGCTCCACCGAGGCGAACACCGGCTCCACGGTGGCGATGCGCTGGTGGTAGCGGGCCGCGGCCCCCCGTTGGGACATGCGCAGGAGCATGGCCTGGCGAAAGCGTTCGTACTCCCAGCGCACGGTGAGTTTGCGGCGCGGCCTCTGCGTACACCGCGGACGCAAGGGGCAGTCCGCGCATCCGACGCCGAAGTAGGCTTCGCACGCGCCAGAGGTATCGCGCACGGGCCCCCGCATGGTGCGCCCTGCCGGGCACACCACGGCTCGCGTCGAGGGCTGAAACTCGAAGGCCTCG